>JAHEZE010000020.1:21167-36435 GCA_023251235.1 Sphingobacteriales bacterium
CAGTACTTTCTTTGGGGGTGCAATATTACGCCTTTACAGTTAATTGCTGGCGGATGCGGTGCAGATATTTTTTCTTGTAATAATATTCTTTCACTTGCAGCAATTCTTTTTTGGTAGTAACAGATTCTTGATAATGCTCCACAATTTCTTTAACAGATTCATATATTTCCTCCTCTAATTGCTCAATTCTAAGTTCAAGATTCGGGAGTAGTGTTTTATCACTTCCCATTTCCATCAACTCTTCATTTATTTCCAATACCTCCATCAGGAAATCCGGAGGGAGTTCATATTTTTCTTCTTCTTTCAGCAGCTCTTTGAGTTGGAGTACGTATTTTATAGTTTCATCAGGTTGTTGAAAAGTTTTCAATGCTTTATTCAACATAGCCGATTTTTCCAGTACATCTGCACGGGCCTCAGCGTTTTCATTTACAAAATAATCCGGGTGATATTTTCTGCTAAGTTCAAAATATTTTTTGGGCAGGACTGCTTTATCCACTTTTAACTGAACGGGTATTTCAAAGAGTTCAAAATAATTCATTTCCGTTTATACTAATTTTCAGGAATTTCTTAATAAATTCTTTTTAGTTTCGGTTACAAATTTACACGGTTAGCCGGCAAGTATTGAATGATTTTAAAAATATACGGGATAAACGGGTAAACAGAATTATCCGGATTAGCCGTTATAGTATTGCAGTTGCTGCCATCTTTATACTAATCCTCGTCGGCTATTGGCTTTATATTTTTTACATGCTTTCACCAAATAAACTTTTTTCTGAAAATTTTATTGATATTGAATTGTCAAGTTTACCGGATACTGCTGCCCCCCTTGAATCAAATTTTGAAAAAGCATATCGTGGAAAGAATTATAATGAAGTAATCCGGCTAAATGCAATTTCAGTTCTTTCCGCCAAGGAGATTTTTTTATCCGGTCTTGCTTACCTGCAAACAGATGATCCTGCAAAAGCCATTTATTCCTTCCAAATGGTATTAGTTGATGTCAATAAAGAAAGATCATCTGATTTAAAAGATGAAACCGAATACTATTTGGCCCTTGCTTACCTGAAGAACCGTGATTTTGACCAGGCAATTGAAATAATGAATAAAATACACGATAATCCTGGCCATCTATATAGAGAGAAATTTTCCCCATCATTCATCCGCCGGGTAAAAATGCTGAAATGGCGGTAGCTTTTGAATTCGGAAGCATCTTAATGAAGGGTGCCCGATAATTATTCGGTTTGTTTAAATGCTAATTTCCGGACAACTTTGCGGCTATTCGATAAAGACTATTATTATGGTTAAAATTGGATTAATCAGAGAAGGAAAAATTCCTTCAGATAACCGGGTATCATTGACTCCGGCTCAATGCAAATGGATTCATAAGAATAGTGATGAAGTGGAGATAATAGCTCAGACATCGGTGGTCAGGTGTTTTACTGATAGGGAATACCTGACGGCTGGGGTAGAGGTGAAGGAGGATATAAGTGATTGCGATATTTTTCTTGGGATAAAAGAAGTTCCGGTTGATCAGCTAATATCCGATAAAACATACTTATTTTTTTCTCATACAAAAAAGAAACAGCTCCAAAATCAGAAACTACTCCGGGCAATACTTGATAAAAATATCACCCTGATTGATTACGAGTGCCTGGAGCATGAAGATGGACAACGTATCATTGGATTTGGATTTTTTGCCGGTGTGGTAGGAGCTCATAATGGGATGATGGCTTATGGAAACAGAACGGGCCTTTATAAGCTTGACAGGGTGTATAAACAAAGAAGTTTTCGGGAATTAATACATACCTATTTCGGGCTGCGCCTGCCCAATGTAAAAATTACTATAACCGGATCTGGAAGAGTAGCACATGGAATTCTGGAAATCATGAACCTGATGGGTATTCATGAAGTAGAGCCGGATGATTATTTGAAAAGAAGATTTTCTTATCCCGTTTATACTCAGCTGAAAGGAGGGGAGCTTTATGAAAATAAGATTACCGGAAAATATAGCCGGGAAGAATTTCATAATAATCCCGAATTGTACAGTTGTAAATTTTCACCCTATACTGAACAAACAGATATATTATTAAATGGTGTGTATTGGGATAAAAATGTACCACGGCTTTTTGAAAAGGAGGACACAAAATCTGAAACATTTATTATTCAGACTATTGCGGATATTACTGATGATGCCGGAGGCTCAGTTCCTATTAACCTCGGAGATCAGACTATGGAAGATCCTATTTACGGTATAAACAGATTCACACATCAAAAAACAGTTCCTTATTTAGCCGATTCTATAGATATAATGGCGGTTGGTAATTTACCCAATGAACTGCCAAGAGACGCCAGCCGGTATTTCGGTGAGCAATTAATAAAGCATGTGCTGGAAGATTTAGTAAAGAATGGTTCCCGGATCATAAACAGGGCTACCATTGTGAAGAATGGAAAGCTGACTTTTTCTTTTGAATACCTGAGAGATTATGCTGAAGGGAATTAATAGTTAGTAATTATCTTAAAGGTGGAGATAATAATCTTTCAGGGACTTCATAAACCCGGCGGTGTATTGCTGAACTTCATCACAAATTGATATTTCATCAAAATCAGTTTTGACAGATTTTTCAGATTTATTCTTTCCGATGATTATTATTCTGAAATAGTCATGATTTAAAGATTGACGTACAAAAATCATTTGAAGAATATCAAATTCATATTTCGCCAGAAGATTTTTAATCTCCGTATTTCTTTTAAAAGGGAGCAGGAGACTAAATGAACCATCAGGCTTAAGAATTGATTTTATTACACTCAATAGTTCTTCCAGTAAAAGACCCCCGCTATGATGTGCAATACTCCTTCTCGCATTTTCCGGTTTAATTTCTGATTCATAGAAAGGAGGGTTACTGATTATCAGGTCATATTTTTTATTAAAGGCGAACGATTTTGCATTTGCATGGATAATATTTATTTTTCCCTTCCATGGAGAAGCTTCCACATTTTCTCTTGCCTGCTCAGCCGCTTCCTGATCTATTTCAATAGCATCAATTATTGCATCGGGATTTTTTTGGGCAAACATTAAAGCCAGCAATCCTGTGCCGGTACCGATATCAAGAACATTCCAACCACTTCCTCCTTTGGAGGAGGTTGGGAGGAGGCTTCCAAATAAACAGGAGTCGGTCGTCACTTTCATAGCACACTTATCCTGCTGAATAATGAATTGTTTGAATTGAAAAAACGAGTTGGACAATTTGTTTGATGTTTGAAGTTCGAAGTTCGGGTTTCTCATCACAACATCACATCTCAAACATCAAACATCAAACTTCAAACCGTCTCACCACTCTGCTCTTGCGGATGCGGTTACAGAAAGATCACTAAATTGACCTGCGAGATATTTATGGTACCCGGTAATTGCAATCATGCCGGCATTGTCAGTACAATATTCTAATGCAGGTATAAAAGTATTCCACTTGTATTTTTCTCCCATTTCCCTAAATGCTTTTCTTAATCCACTATTTGCAGATACTCCGCCTGCAATGCAAATATTTTTTATCCCGGTTTCGATGGAAGCTTTTTTGAGTTTGTTCAGCAGTATAGTAATAATGCGATGCTGGATGGAAGCGCAGAGATCAATCAGGTTTTCATTGATAAATTTTTTCTTTTCCTCTTCGGTAGCCGTAAATTCTTGTTTAAATACATGGCTTTTACCGGCATTCTGCAAAAAATAAAGAATAGATGTTTTCAATCCGCTGAAGCTGAAATCAAGATCCGGAACCTGAGGCTCGGGAAAATGAAAGCAGTTGGCATTTCCTTCGAGTGCATATTTATCAATCAACGGACCCCCGGGATAAGAAAGCCCAAGGAGTTTAGCTGATTTATCAAATGCCTCTCCCGCAGCATCATCAATCGTTTCTCCAATCACTTTCATTTTCACCGGTGATTCACATAATACAATCTGTGTATGACCGCCACTTATAGTTAAACATAAAAACGGAAAAGAAGGTTTGGGCTCGCTAATCAGGTTGGCAAGCACATGCGCCTGCATATGATGAACAGCAATCAGGGGTTTGTTAAGTGATAATGCCAGGGATTTTGCAAACTGCGTACCTACCAGTAGTGAACCAATGAGGCCGGGAGATCGTGTGAAAGCAATTGCATCGATATTACTTATCTCACATCCTGCATCCCTTATCGCTGTATCAACTACCGGAATAATATTCTGTATATGTGCTCTTGAAGCTAACTCCGGCACTACACCTCCGTATTGTTCATGTACTTGTTGACCCGCAATAATGTTCGATAAAATTTTTCCATCTCTGCAAACAGCAGCAGATGTTTCGTCGCAGGAAGACTCTATGGCTAAAATAGAAACCCCCAAACCCCCTAAAAGGGGCTTTGATGATATAGATTCATTGATGAGCATTAGCAAAAAAGTTAAGCAAAGATATACAGTTGATAAGCCTTCTCTTCAGGGGAGGCTGCCTGCCGGACAGGCAGGGTTTGTATGGTTTTATTTACTTCTGATGGCTACCACCGGATTCATCCTGGCAGCAATGGAAGCCGGAATAATACCGGCAAGAATTCCTACTACAAAGCATATTCCAACTGCCCATATAAGATTGGAAGTAGAAATAAATACAGGAAAGTTAAAAGATCCTGATAATATTTTGGTAAGCCCGAAAACCAAAAGAAGCCCAATCATTCCACCGATAAGACAAAGAAATGCTGCTTCAAGAAGAAATTCAGTGAGGATAATTCTGCTCTTGGCACCAATAGCTTTTTTTAATCCTATCTGGCTGGTTCTTTCTTTTACACTTACAAACATGATATTGGCGACACCAAATAGTCCAACAATAAGGCTTATACCACCTATGATGGCACCACCCATATTTATTCCGGAAAAAGCCTGCTCAAAAGCCTTGCTCCAGTCATTCACATCATTCAAAGAAAAATTATCTTCCTGGGTGGGACTGAGTTTATTAATTGCCCTCATGGATCCTTTCAGATCATCCTTTAATGCTACACTGGTGATATTATCGGCTCCCTGTACTAATATCAGGGGTTGAGCCTGCTTCTCATCCATGATCGTACGGGCAAAGCGATAGGGCATAATTATACATCGATCAAATTGCCATCCCCCCAACATCTGATTACCTTGCTTTTTGATTATACCCACTACAATTCCTTTTTTACCTTTTGTGGTGATCATTTTACCTAAGGCTCTTTCAGCGCTTAAAAATAATTGTTCAGCTACTTCATTGCCGATTACAAAAGCATTGCTGCCCTGATGAAATTCTGTAGCGGAAATATATCTTCCCAGGCGGATATCAACCGATTGAATCTGATTGAAATCATTGCTAAGACCATAAAGAAGTACGTTTTTAAGTGTATTGTCTTCAAATTGAGCATCGTCCTCCCTGTTTATTTTAAATGCAGCATGTTTGGCAGAGGGTGTTCTTATCATGATTTCTTCCAGCTGCTCATATTTAGGTACCGGACGTTTGATGTATTTCCACCAGGGATAATCCGGCCCACCGCCTGCGCTGTAATCCCACTTGTCAACATAAATAGTATTGGTGCCGAAAGATTTTATCTCACTTTGGATATTATGTTCAAGGCTATTGAGTGTTGCTGTAACACCAATAATACAAAAGATGCCGATTGTAATACCAAATAAAGAAAGAAAAGTGCGGAGTTTATTCTTCCACAATTCCTGCAAAGCCATTTTCAGACTGCTGAAAACAATTTCAATTGTCCGTAGCATATAAACAAAATTATTACATGAGGTTGGTCTTTTTAAATAAATTATTTGGATGGTAACCGGTTTACCTGCCAAAATTTTATTTGCAGGCAGGCCCCGGCATCTTTATTGAATTTTGGTTGCGACACATTACAACAAAACAGAAGTTTAATAATTGTCAAGTATCGACTATCCACCAACGCTAAAGCTTCTGTGGGCAAGCTAAAAATCCCTCTCAAGCCTTACCTTTGCCCGCCCGTTCCAAAACGGAACATACAGGTGGCACCTCATTATGAAGTATCAGAACGAAATAAATAAAAGAAGGACTTTCGCTATCATCAGTCACCCGGATGCGGGTAAAACAACACTGACGGAAAAACTGTTGCTGTTTGGCGGCGCTATACAGGTGGCGGGTGCAGTAAAGAGCAATAAGATTAAAAAATTTGCTACCAGCGATTTTATGGAGATTGAAAGACAACGGGGAATTTCTGTTGCTACTTCGGTGATGACTTTTGAATACAAAAACATTCTTATTAACCTGCTGGATACTCCCGGCCACAAAGATTTTGCAGAAGATACTTTCCGTACCCTGACTGCGGTGGACAGTGTTATTCTTGTTATTGACAGCGTGAATGGGGTAGAGGAGCAAACAAGACGACTGATGGAAGTGTGCCGAATGCGGGATACACCAGTAATTGTTTTTGTAAATAAAATGGATCGTGATGGTAAGAATCGTTTTGACCTGCTGGAAGAAATAGAAAAAGAATTGTCCATTCACCTGCACCCGATGACATGGCCCATCAACAGTGGTAAAGAATTTAAGGGGGTTTATAATCTTCATGATAAGAGCCTGCGTTTATTTACTGCCAATACAAAAGGGAATGATGAAGATGTGATTTCGATAAACAGTTTGACAGATGCAGTGGTGGATGAAAAGCTGGGTGAAAAAGATGCAGCCACTCTTCGTGAAGATGTGGAGTTGGTAGATGGAGTGCATGGACAATTAAAAGTTGAAGATTACCTGGCTGCGAAAGTGGCACCGGTTTTTTATGGCAGCGCCATTAATAATTTTGGTGTAAAGGAAATGCTTGATACTTTCATTCGCATTGCGCCTTTACCACAGTGCCGACCAACTTCTGTAAGAGAAGTCTGTCCGGATGAAGAAAAATTGAGCGGTTTTGTTTTTAAAATTCATGCCAACCTTGATCCCAAGCATCGGGACAGAATTGCATTTATGCGTGTCTGCAGCGGAAAATTTGAAAGAAACAAATACTATCATCATGTAAGGTTGGATAAGGATATTCGTTTCAGCAATCCTTATTCATTTATGGCAAGGGAAAAAAGTATTGTGGAAGATGCATTTCCCGGTGATGTGGTAGGATTGTTTGATACGGGAAATTTTAAAATAGGAGATACACTTACTGAAGGGGAGAACTTTTATTTTACGGGTATTCCCACCTTTTCTCCTGAAATCTTTAAGGAAGTACAGAATAAGGATCCGATGAAAACAAAACAACTGGAAAAGGGTTTGCTGCAACTGACAGATGAAGGCGTGGCGCAATTGTTTACTCAGCATGGTGGCAATAAAAAAATTATTGGATGTGTGGGTGAACTTCAGTTTGAAGTGATTCAGTATCGTTTGTTACATGAATATGGCGCTTCTGTACAATTCAATACATTGCCTTTTTATAAGGCCTGCTGGATCACCAGTGATGATCAGAAGAAACTGGATGAGTTTACCAGATTTAAACAGGCTAATGTCGGGTTGGATAAAGACGGGCACCAGGTTTATCTGGCACAAAGTGAATGGTTCCTGAATACTGAACGTAAAAATAATCCTGATATCGAATTTCATTTTACCAGTGAAGTGCATAAGGAGACGGCGTAGAAATTAATAATTAAGAATTAATAATTCCTTTTTTGAGTCATCAAGTCATTTTTGAAACTGAACGGTTAATTGTTTGTCAATATGTCTTTGATATTGATGTTGAAAATTTTTTTCTTCTGAATGGAGATGAGGAAGTAGTGCGTTATATACGACCGGCGAAAACAAGAGATGAATGTACTGCATTTTTAAAAGAGATCATTGCTGATTATTTGGTGAGGCCATTGATGGGACGCTGGGCAGTAAATGATAAAATAACCGGTGAATTTATCGGCTCATTTGCTTTTATCCCTGTAGAAGGTACTGAAGATAGTCAATTGGGATATGCCTTGCTGAAAGAATATTGGGGAAAAGGATTCGCAACTGAGCTAATGAAAGAAGGAATTAAATATGTTTTTAATAAAACTTCATTGAACGAAATTTATGGAATAACAGAAGCCGCAAATATTGTTTCACAAAAAGTATTATTAAAAGCCGGCTTCACACTTCGCAGAACTTATAAAGAAGGGGAAAAGGAATTATGTTGTTTCCGGATAGAAAAAAGCGACGATTAATATTTAGCTACAACTCCCGTATAGTTATGCGGTGTAATTCTTTTCAATTCTTTTTTAACCGGGTTAGAAATTTTCAAAGTATCAATGAAATGATGAATTGATTTTTTATCTATATAAGCATTGCCTCTTGTCAGTTCCTTTAATGCTTCGTAAGGATTTGGATAATTTTCTCTTCTTAATATAGTTTGAATGGCTTCTGCCACCACTGTCCAGTTATCTTCCAGGTGCTGGTGAATCATACCGTCGTTAATAATCAGTTTACTTAACCCTTTTTCAAGAGAACGAAATGCAATAATTGTATGGGCAAATGGTACGCCAATATTTCTGAGAACAGTAGAATCTGTAAGATCTCTTTGTAATCTTGACACCGGAAGTTTTGCTGCAAGGTGTTCAAAAATGGCATTGGCAAATCCAAAATTTCCTTCTGCATTTTCAAAATCAATGGGGTTTACTTTATGAGGCATTGCAGATGACCCAACTTCTCCTTTTTTTACTTCCTGTTTAAAATATTCCATCGAAATATAGGTCCATGCATCGCGGCAGAAATCCAGGAGGATTGTATTGATCCTTTTCATGCAATCAAAATGGGCCGCCAGGTTATCATAGTGTTCAATCTGCGTAGTAAAATGCATTCGTGTAAGCCCCAGTTTTTTTTCAACAAACTCACCTGCCAGTTTTATCCAATCCACTTTTGGGAAGGCAACATGATGAGCATTAAAATTGCCGGTGGCCCCGCCAAATTTAGCACCGAAAGGGATACCGATAAATTGTTCAATTTGATTTTCTATCCTTTCTACAAAAACCATTATTTCTTTACCTAATTTGGTAGGACTTGCCGGCTGGCCATGAGTATGTGCAAGCATAGGTATATTCTGCCAGTCTTTTGCCAGTATTTTTAATTGTGCATTCAGGTTAAGCAAAGAAGGCAGATACTCATATTCCACTGCGTATTTCCATGAAAGGGGAATTGCTGTATTATTAATATCCTGGGATGTAAGACCAAAATGCATCCATTCTTTCACCTCTTTTGCCCCGCATTTGCTAAGTTCATTTTTCAGAAAATATTCCACTGCTTTTACATCATGATTAGTGGTATATTCTATTTGCTTTATTTCCTGTGCATCTTCAAGGCCAAATTCTTCAGCAATCTTTTCTAAATGTTTTTCAGCTTTCCCGGGCAATTTGAAAAATTTTTTATCTGCAAGAAAAAGAAAGTACTCAATTTCCACCCGTACCCTGTATTTCATAAGGGCATATTCTGAAAAATATTCATCAAGATGCTGAACTTGCTTACGGTATCTTCCATCGATGGGAGAAATGGCGGAAAGCGGGGTTAATTCCATTCAGGTTTATTGTTTATTGTTTTTGACAATGACCACTTACATTTGTTACAAAGATAAAACACATTGACTGTTGTAACGAAAGATAATAATGCCTCTTTAGAATCGTCCGGCGAAACTTTATTGAAATTCCGGGATAAGAGGGACAAGATTAAGGTTGGAATTGTCAGTTTCTTAAACACAAGACCCTTACTTTATGGATTGAAATTACAACCGATCGCTTCTCAGATTGAACTTATAGAAGATAATCCGGCCCGGCTGGCAGATATGCTGGAAAAAAACGAGATTGATCTTGGACTGATACCCGTTGCTTCAATTCCCCAGCTGGATAAATTTTATATGGTAGGTGATTATTGCATAGGAACCGAAGGGGAAGCTGCTTCGGTATGTTTATTCAGCGAAGTTCCATTGGAAGAAATAAAACGGGTTTATTTAGATTACCAGAGTCGTACTTCAGTGGCTTTGCTAAAATGGATAATGAAAGAATACTGGGGAATACACCCGGAATTAGTAGAAACAAAAGATGAAGATTACAGGAATGAGATAAAAGACACATCGGCTGGTCTTGTAATTGGTGACAGGGCTTTTCAACAAAGAAAATTATCCACTTTCTTTTATGACCTGGGGGCAGAATGGAAAAAAATTACCGGGTTACCATTTGTGTTTGCTGCCTGGGTTAGTAATAAACCTTTGCCGCCGGAGTTTATACAACTATTCAACGATGCAAATGCTATTGGGTTAAGTCATATTGACGAAATAGTAGTATCTACTCCTTTCGATCTTTATGACCTGAAAAAATATTATACACTTCATTTGAATTACAGGTTGGATGAAAGAAAGAAAAAAGCCATGGAGTATTTTTTGCAGCTGATAGGAGAGCAGTTGTGAGCTACGAGCTACGAGATGCCAGACTGCAACTTTGAAAATATTTTCTTTCTAGTAGCTTGCGGCTATATTCTTATCCATCCTTCCGGAATCAGGTCTTGCGTATCCTTTGGCCCTTTATTGAACCACCTCTCTGGTGCGATAACAATTTTTTCTGGATTATTATTCAGCCATGCTCCCCACCAGCTGAAACTGCTGTTGGCAATAATATTGTGCCGGCACCGGCTCATGAGGTATAGATCTTCAAAATGATTTTTTGAGATTTCACCCGAAACAAAAGTAGCCCCATGATTTTTTAATTTTTCTTTTGCCCAGTTGATATCATCTGAAAAAACATAAAATGCAGGATTGGAAAGTTTGGAAACAACTAACGCTACTGCATTCAGATAATATTCTTTGGAAAGAATTCCATGATATTCTGCACTTACGGGATCAGACGCAAAATCTGCTCTTCTGAAATGAACGGATACTGAATTTTGATTTTTTAAAATATTAGAAAAAGATTCAACCTTACTGATTGCTTCTTTTTTTAAACTGAGTTCCTCTCTTATTGTTTTTTCAGTTGGTAAAAAATATTTCTGGCTCTGAAAATAACCGTTGAGATAAACATCTGGCCCCATTTTCAATACATTTTCATCAAAATGAAAATGTTTTTCCCTGTAATAGGTTCTTTTCCCAAGAGGAGATAAATACTGGAATGCTTTTTCGAAATTATGGACGGGCAGCAGGTTGTTAATTTCATTTTCAGATGCAAAGTCAACATTGCAATTAAAACTTTGAAGCCCGAAGTTCCTGAGTTTATATTCATCAAAACCAGAAACATCCAGTTTCAATCTGGTATTATTCAGAATTGAAAGCGTTCTACCCGCCGCATATTGGTATAATTGATTCCCCAATCCTCCTATAATTTTGCTGATGATCATTTTTTTCTTGCAAATACATGAATGCCGAAACAAAGAAGTTCAGAGGAACCTTTATCTTTTTTGGAAAGCCCCTCTAACAGCAAAAGATTCAGATGAATAATAATTTTGTGTAAAATATTCAGCTTTTTACCTGCATATTTTAATGCAATCGATTTGACCCTCCTGTTTTCCTGAGCTACAAATTCGAAAAAATTTCCATTCAATTGCAGATCCTTTATTTCAAAACCATTTTCCGGTAAAAATTTTTCATAAAAAAACCTGCTAAGCCCGGAAGCAAAATGGTAAGGGGCAAAATGAGTGAGGCTGGCAAATGGTGCGGTGATTAATAAATAGCCTCCGGATTTTATCAGTCGGGCAAATTCTTTGATGGCTCTCAATGGATCAGGTATATGTTCCAGTACTTCCGTACACATAATTGCATCGATTGAGTGATCAGGGAGCGGAATAGACATTATATCCGAAATGATATCAAGTTTTGTGTTGTCCCAGGTTCCGGTTTGTAATCCCACTTCTCCAGCGCCATGATATTCCCCGAAGTCCTGTGCAATATATTTCAGGTGGCTGCAAAATTTTTTAAACTGACTCTCACCTGCTCCCGCATCCAGGATGGTAAGCCCTGCCGGTATTTTCTTTAAGGTTTCTTCAATCCAGAGAACCCTTGCAGTTTCATTAGTAGTACCAACTTTGAACATCTAGTTTTTGGTTTTTGTATAAATATCTCCAAAAAGAGTTTTCTGAAAACTGGCTTGTCCTGCAACAGATAAAAATTCTTTATAGTCTATCCATTCAGGTAAATTTAATTTCATGGATTCCCCTTCGCTGTAATTAAAAAGCGTTTCAGGATCAAGACCAGCTAAATGATGAATACAGTTTATAAGATTTTCATTCATTTCAGGAACACAATATTCAAAAGACAGATAAGGTAGTTTTTGTGAAAGGCCTTTCAATACTTCATACTCATAACCTTCAACATCGATTTTACAGAAATCAGGAACTCCATACTTTCTGATCAGGTTATCAAACGTATTTACAGGAACAGTTACTGTTTTATCCCACTTGTTTCGTTTAAAGCGTTCAGCGCCGGTTTTTGAAATAAAATCTTTTGAAAAGGTAGAAATGGTTGATACGTCAGCAATATAAAATTGCATCATTCCGGTTTGGGAAGATAATCCCACATTTTCAATTGATATTTTATCTCCGAATTTATCTTTCAGAATTTTGATACATGAAAGTTGAGGTTCAACTGCTACAACCTGAGCTCCCAATTCTAAAAAAATTTCCGAGCGATTTCCAATATTAGCGCCGATATCAAAGACCAGTTCGCCTTGTGAAATAAAATTTTTATAAAAAGCAGTACTGTCTGCTTTCTTAATATCAATCTTTTTTTTCCGGAACAGGTTTCTCAGCATTCAAATTATTTTTTAAACCAAAAACAGCCACATCCGTAATGTTGCTCTTTTACCAATTTCGGGTCGGCATTTTGTATTAATCCACCTGCATCAGGGATCAAAGAAAATTCTTTTAAAATTAAGGGAGAAAAATATTCCACAATTTGTTCGAAGCTGTAAATGCGGTGAGCATTGAATTCAATCCGTGGTTTGCCAACCGGCGTAACAAATAAAATATCGCCCCCGGGTTTTACTACCCGTTTTAATTCTTCAATGGATTTTAAATCAGCAGCAGGATCAATTTTGTCACCATACCTGCCTAACCCGATATGTTCAATGGTGTGCATGCATGATAGCGAAGGAATAGAATCGGTTTCAAATGGTAGCTTATTCAGATCCACAGAGCCAGATTCAAGATTTGATAGTTTCAGATCAGCCGGCCGGTAATCATAAAATTTTACAGGAACAAATGCAGAAACAATAGTACTGAAACTTAAAATGGATGAAATGTCAACATGGAATTCCGGTTTTGTTTGAGCCAGTATTCTTGCGGCCCATGCCGGGTGATAAGTGTAATGATGATCAAAAGGAGTTTTTACAATTCTGTCTTTCAGGCAGGGATACAAATCAGTTGCTTTTACCGAAAACCTTTTATCAGCTCTGTTTTTAAACCGGCTCCATTCCCCGAGATATCCAAAAAAACGGATTATTCTTTTTGGAAAACGGATAAATATATCTTTCCCCAGTTGTATGAAATAATTTTTAAAATACATCGGTCAGTAATTTAATACCACAATCTTGCTTTTACTTTTTTCAAATATTCTATTGTTGCTTTCTGTATGGGCTTTCTTTTTTCGTTTGACGGGATGGCAAGTACTTTTTTCCAGCCGCTAAAAAATCCACCAAGGTTAAATCCTGTTTCTTTCAGGTATTGCAATGACCACATAAAAGCCGTCGAGTAAAAATATTTTTTAGGTAAATATCGCCAGGCTACTTTGGTTTTATTCACCCACATCATTTGCAGTTTTTCTTTTTGAGGTTTACGGCCAAGCGGCGATTCTTTATGCAACATGACGATCCTGTCGCTGTATACAATGGAATAGCCGGCATCCAATATCCGGTAAGCAAGATCATACTCTTCCATGCCGTAAAAAAAATCATCCGGATAATTTCCCAGTTTTTCAATTACTTCTCTTTTAATGGCATGGGCACCTCCGGCATAATAATATGTCTCAAAAAAATGTTTGCCTTTGTATTCATCAAATCGTTTATGCGGCAAAGCATTTACCTGGATTTGTAAAGTATCAAAGTAAAGAACTTTAAAAGAAACAATGGCTTTATATCTCTTTGTGTTAATTGTGTTGAATTCTTCTGCCAGATTAATAAGGCAATTATTATTCTGTAAAACTGCATCATCATCAAGCATGATGATGATCGGGGCAGTTCCTCTTTCCAATGCAAAGTTTCTACCCTTTGCTACTCCTAAATTTTCAGGAGCATCAAAGTATTTAAATGCAATGGCTGGTGTTGAAGTAATAAAATTCTTTACTGAACTATAATCTTCTGTTGAGGCATTATTCACGATAATGACTTCTTCCAGCAGTCCGGCTGCTTTATCCAGCTGGCTGATGTTCTGAAGGAGTGCTAACGCATCAGCAGGCCGGTTGTAGGTAATTATGATAAAACTAAGGAGCTTCAATTATTTTCATTTATTGATTCGAATAGTTGCTGATAATCTTTATTAAATCTTTCGATACCAAAATTATGGTTTGCATAGCTGATATTTTTATTTGAAATCTTTTCAAACAGATCAAAGTGATTATTCAGCCATAGGATTTTTTCTTTTGCTTCATTAATAATGATTCCTTCGTTTTCAATGGAACTGAAAAGAAAACCATTTTCTTCATTCTTTATATGATAAGGGAGATCACCAACCGGCGTGGCAAGTATGGCACAGCCATTGGCCATGGCTTCCATTATCACTAATGGGAATCCTTCTGATGAGGAGGTGAGCAGAAACACATGTGCAGCAGAATAGATAGAATTGATCTGCGTTTCATCTGAAAGGCCCCCATGAAGTTTTATGTAAACATTATCTGCGCTAGTAACGGATGAAGAAACATCGCCGATGATTTCAAATTTTATTTTTTTATTTTCCTTCTGCAGAGCTTTGGCAATTTTTACAAAAAGCCATACTCTTTTTTCAGAGGTGCTCCGGCCGGAATACAGAACTGTAAATTCATTTTTATTTTTTGGCGATACAGCAGCCGGTAATGAAATAGCATTGGGTATATAAGTGATCTTATCAATAAAGGAAACCGGAATCTTATACTTTTTATAAAGCTCCCTGTGATCTTCAATTCTTTTTTTACTGATCATGATTGTTTTATAGATAAATGGAAGGTATGGAATGCGGATATAAGAAAATGTATTGAGAGAATGAATCAATTCAATTTGCTTTATGCTTTTCTTTATCCATGGGCTAATCTTGTATCCAAAATTGCATTGCCCGTTAAATATGATTGCTTTATTTTGTTTATTGATGTATCCCGAAATAATACC
>JAHEZE010000020.1:36535-39110 GCA_023251235.1 Sphingobacteriales bacterium
TTTCAGGTGAATACCTGTAATGGAATTGCTGTGCACCCTGTATAATAAAAGAGGTTCTGCAATCTTTTCAATTTTCAATTGGCGGTTCAGCATGCGCAGCCAAAGATCATAGTCTTCGATATTTTTTTGATATGTCTTGTATTTAAATTTTCTGAAAACTTCCATTCTTCCCATCACAGTCGGATGAGCAATACAATTTTCCTTTAACATCATTCGCCTGATCTGTTTATGACTTATTGATTTCTGATCAAGAGGCCATCCACCGGTTAGTTCATCATTTTCATTGATGAACCGGATGGTTGAAGCTACTACTGCTGTTTCCGGATGAGCATCAAGAAATTTCTTTTGTATTTCAAAACGCTGTGGCAAACAAATATCATCAGCATCCATACGGGCAATGTATTTTCCCTGTGCAATTTCAATTCCCCGGTTAAGAGAAAATATCAATCCTTTATTATTTTCATTTTTTAAATAAATAATCCTCGGATCAGGAAAGGATAGAATAATAAATTCTGTTCTATCAGTGGAGCCATCATTAATGATGATGAGTTCAAAATTACTGAGACTCTGATCCAAAACCGACTGAATTGCCCGGGCAAGAAATTTTTCGCAGTTATAAACAGGCAGGATGACACTGACAGCAGGGGCATTCATGCCAGCAAAATAAACATAAAATCGTCAACCCGTATCAGGCCCTGTTAGCCAACGAGGATTGGTTACGGTTTCTCCATTCCATAAAAAATCCTGCTGCCAGTAGTAAAAGCAGGATGACAGAGAAAATGGAAGTAAGCTTTCGGCCGGTATAATAACCTTGTGGTTTAAACTCAAATTTAATTTCATGCTTACCGGGACTAAGGGAAAGACCTCTTAATACATAGTTCACTTTGACAATAGGAGTTTCTTTCTGATCCACATAAGCTTTCCATCCCCGGGGATAATATATTTCACTGAACACTGCAAACTGATTAGTGGCAGATTTTGAAGCATAGGTGACTACATCATTATCATTTTTCAAAAGTTGGATACTTGCCGAACTATCAGGCTGGAATGCATCTGGGATTGAAGTTTTAAATGATTCTCTTATAACAGCAGTATCCTTAAGATTGACGCTATCTAATGCATTCATTTCTTCATCAGCATCCTTTACATACTTTATATTTTTTACAAACCAGCAATTACCGAGAATAGCATTATTTCTCCATTCTCCTTTGGTTTCCATACCCGCTTTATAAATAAAATATTTAGCATTCAGCATATTTAATACCGGAGCATGCACAGTTGTTATTTCTTCTGGCTTTGTTTGTAAAACCTGTAAAAGTGAACTTTGTTCCTGTGAGAGTTTCTTTTCAATCAGATCCTGGTAAATGCTAAGCTTGGCCGGGTGGTAGCCCCCCACAGAATTGTAATAATAGGAACTAATGTTTTCGCTGAATGGATTTCCTCCCAGATTAAATACACGGAAAAACGAACTGTCTTTCAGAATCTCATCATCAAACTTTGTTTTAATGAAATTAGCTTCGTTCTCAATCTTATCCTGGTAATTATCACTGTTAAAATATTTCATATCGAAAGAGATGAGGTCTATCAAAACAAAAAGCGTCAATCCTATTCCCATTACATAAGGCTTTATCGAATTACGCAAAGTGAGGAAAATCATAATGACAGCAACCGCGATAAAGCTTAATGACCGGAAGATATCAGCAAGCAATAGTGATTTGCGATCTTCCTTCAACCCATCAAAGAAACCTGTAACCGCCTGTAATAATTGCGCATTGTTTGATCCTCTAACTGATTTTAAAATTTCTTTATCTGTTGGGCTCAGATATTCAAACATCATATAGATCAAAAAAAGAACAACAAAAATTGCTCCGGTTGTCATCAACCCTTTTTTGAAAGCAGGTAAAAGCGATTTTCTATCTTTTGTATTAAAAATTTTATTTAATCCTAAAACAGCCATCAGGGGTAATAGAAGCTGCGGAATAACAAGTATCATGGACGGCGCCCTGAATTTGTTGTACAAGGGAAGGTACTTGTATAATAAACCATTTAATCCATCAAAATAAGAACCCCATGACATCATGATGGTAAAACAAGTTGCGGCAAGTATCCACCATTTATACTTTTTGTCAACAAAGAAAAATCCAAGTATGGCAAGAAAACAAATGATAGCCCCGATATAGGGTGGGCCGGAAGTTCCTACTTCGCCTGGTTTTGTCATTCCACCCCAATATGTACTAAGATAATTTGGAAGGTAAATTCCCGTCTGTTGTGCTAATGCCTCAATGTTTTGTTGCCCTAATTGTTGAAGAGCTTCTACACCTTTCGATTTTTCCTGGCTCACTTCTTCTTTATCACTACTGCCGCCATAAATTCTTGGAACCATTAATACAAACGGCTCTGCAATATTCATACTATAGCTTAAAGCATAATCTTTATTAAGGCCCGTTGAAGATTTCGGAGCTTCTCCATTTGTATCTGATAAAGCTGCATTACCGCCACGAATAGTTTCTTTTTGATATTCATAAGTTGATAATAACGATACGGCATTTGTTAATACACCGGTAAAACCAGCCAC
>JAHEZE010000090.1 GCA_023251235.1 Sphingobacteriales bacterium
AAGACTATCCCAAAAACACTAATAATATAAATCATTACAAGCTTATTATCTCGCTGATAAATACTATTTTTTAGCTCCAAAGCTTTTGCTTCGAGATTATTTAATTCTGTGGCTACCTCTTCTCGTGTGATTTTCTTTTCTTCAGGAATACCTACAAGTTTATCTTTTTGGATTTTTATTTTACTTAAAATTGAGTCAATGTCAGTTTTCAAATCCTTTTTCTTATCATTTATGTAATAAATGGCTGCCGTAATAATAATTGTAAAAAGAACTATAATAAGCTGATTGTTAAATGCTGAAAAAGAGCTTATATCATTAAAAGCCACAGCTTCATAATAACTATCAGAAAAATTACTGCTCATTTGGGTCAACCCTTTTACAAGAACTTGCCCTAACCAATCAAGAATTGGTTGGATATAAAATAGTAAAATGCCAGTTACAAGCGATATAAGGATCTCTTTCTTGTGTATCTTTAAAAACTTCATAAATGTATTATTAATAGCCGCCAACATTTAAATGTACGAAAGTTTCCAGCCAAAATAGACCGTAACAATATTTTAAAACTTTTCATTCCTAATTGTTTGATAAAAAAAACGAAAGTTTTTTATTCTAATAAACTTTCGCAACTCCGCTTTCGGGATAAGAATCTATATGATTTATTCCAGCGTTAAATCATCGGGAGGGCTCAATATCTGCAGCAAATCTCTGTTTGTAACATGTAAATAGCAAAAGGTTGTTCTAATGCTGTTATGCCCCTCCATTAATAAGTGTAAGTGCATCAAATAATAAAAATTATCATTACAGATTCACTTTCAGAGCTAAAACCTTAATATTGACTATGAGTATTGCATTCATTTCTCCTGATTGGGTTCATCATACAAATATCTACGAAGTTAATTTGCGCCAATATACTCCGGAAGGAACTATCAATGCTTTTGCCGATCATTTACCCCGGTTAAAAGATATGGGAGTGGAAACGCTTTGGTTTATGCCATTAACCCCCATTGCACAAAAAAATAAAAAAGGAAGCCTCGGCAGTTATTATGCCTGCTCCGATTTCATCAGCATCAATCCGGAATTCGGAACTGAAGATGATTTTAAAAGTTTGGTGAAGCAGGCACATGAAATGGGTTTCAAAACAATCGTTGATTGGGTGGCCAATCATACCGGATGGGATCATGTATGGACAACAGAACATCCGGAGTATTATCTGATGGATTCCGCAACCAATGATTTTAAAAAAGCATCGGGCATGGATGATATCATTGAACTGAATTATAAAAATCCGGAATTGCGAAAGGCCATGATCGGCGCTATGAAATTCTGGATCACGGAATTTGATATAGATGGTTTCCGTTGCGATCTTGCTTTTTGGGTAGAACTGAATTTCTGGAAAGAAGCAAGAACTGAACTGGAAAAAATTAAAAACCTTTTTTGGCTGGGCGAATTGGATCCTTTGGATAATCCCGAATATATGGGCACATTTGATGCTGCCTATACATGGGCATGGATGCACAAGGCAAACGACTTTTACAAAAATGGAATAACCATTGCAGACCTGGAAACTGTATTGAAGAGATATGAAGCCATGGGAAATAAAACCATGCGGGCATGGTTTACTTCAAATCATGATGAGAATAGCTGGAATGGAACTGAATATGAAAAATACGGTGACATGGCAAAAGCACTGGCAGTATTTAGCTGCACTTGGAATGGGGTTCCCCTTATTTACAGCGGACAGGAATTACCAAATAAAAAGAGACTGGAGTTTTTCGAAAAAGATACCATTGAATGGACTGGTATAAATGATCCGATATCTATCGGATTACATAATTTTTATAAAACACTTTTGACTCTTCATTCTACTCATCCTGCCTTGCGGGCAGGCGATGAAAATGTAAAGACAACCAGATTGAAAACATCCGATGATGATCATGTGTTTGTTTTCCTGCGTAAGAAGGGTGAAAGAGAAGTGCTGGTAATATTAAATCTTTCACCGAATAACAAAATCCATTTTGCAATATTGGATAAACTGGTTGAAGGAAAATTCAAAGAGGTTTTCACTCAGCATTCCATAGATATCTCAAAAGATTTGCTTTTTGAAATGAATGCATGGGATTATAAAGTGTTTGAAAAATGAAAAACCGTCCCGCTTTGCGGGACGGTTCTATTCTCAAAAAATTTGTTTTTTTTAGTTGTCCAGGTTGAGCGGATAGGTATAAGATCCATTATATCCCGGGTATAGTCCTTCCAGTCTTACCGTCCCGATAAAATTATCCAATAATTTACTCAGCTCTTCAACACTGCTTACTGATTTACCATTTACACTGGTAATTATAAAACCCTCTTCCATTTTTGTTTCCCTTAATTTACCGCCTTCTTTTATTTTTTTAACTACTACGCCACCATCTACACCATATTGATCTGCTTTTTTGGAATCAAGAGTGACAAGCTCAGCCCCGATTTTATCCTGGATATTTTCAGGAGTAACTGCTGCGAAATTTGTTACCTGTGCTTTCAACACCACGGATGTGGTATATTCTTTTCCATTGCGTTTGTACGTTACCGGTACTTTATCATTGGGTTTAAAACTTGCCAGTTGAGCACTCATTTCAAGGCCGTTGGTAACAGGTACATTATTTACTTTGGTAACAATATCTCCTTTTTTAATTCCGGCAGCAATGGCGCCACCATCAGAAGAAACACCCGATACATAAACTCCTTCACCTTCTTTGATGCCTAATTGTTTCATTTGTTCTTCAGAGAGATCACTTGCGTAAGAAATACCGAGGAAGCCTCTTTGTACATCACCATACTGGATAATGTCATTGATTACTTTTTTTGCAAGATTTACCGGAATAGCAAAGGAATAACCTGCATAAGTACCGCTGGGTGCAAGAATTGCTGAATTGATACCAACCAGTTTGCCATCCGTAGTAACCAATGCACCCCCGCTATTACCCTGGTTCACGGCAGCATCTGTTTGAATGAAAGATTCAACAGGAGATAGACTCTGGTTTCTGTTGATTCCAATGGATCTTCCCTTGGCGCTTATAATGCCTGCTGTCACTGTAGTTTCAAGAGTGAGTGGATAGCCAATCGCTAATACCCATTGACCAAGTTTCACTTCATCAGAGTTGCCATAAACAAGATAAGGAAATGCAGTACCGTCAATTTTTAATACAGCAAGATCGCTGCTGGGGTCTCTTCCGATTAATCTTGCTTTATAAATTTTCTTATTATGAAGTGTAACCATTATTTCTTCTGCCACACCCTCTTTCTGATCGCTGATGACATGATTGTTGGTAACAATATATCCATCATCGCTGATCAATATTCCACTGCCTGAAGCTCTTTGCTCAGGGATGATTTGCGGACCGAAATCAAACATTCTGTCAAAAAAATCATCAAATAAACCTCTTTGCCGGCTTTTGGGAAGTTCATTACTGACCTTTTGTGCAGGGATTTTTGTTTTAATATGTACAACAGCCTGCACAGAAGTTTGAGCGGCCTGGGTAAAATCAAGTGATTCCACAGGTGCATTTATACCATTTAAAAATCCGGCATAATTAACCGGCACTTTGCCCTCAGCCTGGATAGCTGTCGGTTTGTCTTCCTTGAATCTGGAATAACCCCAAACACTGGCAATAGCAGTAATACTGCTTACAGCTACGATTAAAAAAAACTGCTTTAGTTTCATAGCGATAATATTTATTTTATTCTTTAAAAATTAGTTATACAAAATAACGAATACTAAGTTGAAAATGAATTGCCGTTATTTTAGTTTAACAAATCATTTACCAAGGCCTTCGTATTTCACTACAAAAGTAAAAACAATTTGGAAATTCAGAAAAGAGCGTTTACAGGGATAAAAGAAACTGAAGGGTGTTGATATTATCTGCGAAATCATTAATAGCCGGGCTTTGAGCCAATCCAAAAGGAATATGGCCATGCCCCACAATACACTGAAGCTCCTCAGAGCGATTCAATTTTTCTAAAATTTCAGTCTTGTTTGAATAATACTCATAATTGAGTTGGCCGATAGGTGAAAAAAGGGATGGGTCTTCAAAGAGTATGATGGAGCCATTGGTCATATAATATTTGTTATTGAGAATATGAATGGCCAGCCTGTAATCGTAATTGTTTTTGTACTTATGAAAATCGCTGAAGTAATCATATTTTTTAAATGCCTCCAGGATGGGTATAAAATCATAGCCATCAGGCACATAAATTTTTGTCACATTTCTGCATCCCAAGCCAAAGAATAAGTATACATCATCTGCAAGATTTTCCAGTTCTCCTGCTGCTTCATTTCCATCCAGGATGGCTACCGAAGTACGATTTCGCCGGATGATATGAGGATATTTCCTGAAATAATATTCAAAATAGCGGGATGAATTGTTACTGCCGGTTGCAATATAGGCATCGCAGTCTTTCAGCATTTCCAGGAACTGCACCAAGTCATCTATTTCGCTGTTCCAACTGATCAAACGATCTATAAGATGCTTTATAAGAATTTCATCTTTTGAAGAGGGTTTGATCAGTAATTTATTCCCGGTAATAAAAACTGAAAGAAAATCATGAAAACCCACCAGGGGGATATTTCCTGCCATGATCACCCCGATGACTTTGGGTGTTTTGTTTTCTTCTGGCAGATTATTATCAGATGCCCATTGTTCCAGGATATTTTTTTTCAGGAATTTAGATGCTATATTATTGACAGAAAAATCTATAAACTCTTTGGTAAACCAGCTATTTTGAAGGCTGGCATATTCTTTTGCCGCCTCCCATGCAGGGTCATCAGAAAAAATATATTCACCTAATTGAGAAAGCAGGTTAATTCTCAGTTGTAATTTCATTATTGCAAGTTATATTTGTTGCGCAAAATTAATTCCCAACCCAGTAATTAAAATTTTATGGCAATCAAGATCACGGAAGAATGTATCAATTGCGGCGCCTGCGAACCAGAGTGCCCGAATAACGCAATTTATGAAGGCGGAGTAGAATGGTCCGTTTCCGATGGCACCACTGTAAAAGGTCAGTTCACTCTCCTGGACGGAACCACGGTAGATGTTGACCACAAAAATCCGCCTATTGCAACCGATATATATTATATAGTTCCAAACAAATGCACCGAATGCCAGGGATTTCATGAAGAACCCCAATGTGCTGCTGTGTGTCCCGTTGATTGCTGTATACCGGATGAAATGTACACGGAAACCGTGGAGCAGTTACTGGCGAAGAAAGGAAAAATGCACATTTGACCGATAAGAATGTGCAGATTTTTTTCTTTTTTAATTTGCTTTTGGATGACTTCCTGTCTAACTTTAAGTAATCAAATGCAGCGAGTGAGCTGTTAAAATCAAGTGGGTGATATGTCCCACTTTTAAAAAGGTGAAGGGAAAACGTCCTTCACCTTTCTTAATTCCTGGTTAGCCCTAAAAAGCTGTTATAATTTTAGTTTTTTCCTCTTAAGTTTTTATTGGAACAATTTTTCATCAATATTTGTGTTTGTAAATCATTTTCTCAACTACCATGAAGAAAAACATCGCCCTTGTAACCGGCGGCTTTTCCGGTGAAGCAGTAATATCGTATAAAACGGCTGTTACAATTGATAAAAACCTCGACAGGGAAAAATTCAACATATATATTATTGACATTAATCCACTCGGTTGGTTTTATCAATTGCCTGATGGAAGAAAAACAGAAATTGATAAGAATGATTTTTCATTACAAATAGATAATGATAAAATCAGCTTTGATGCTGTATTTATTGGAATGCACGGCACTCCCGGGGAAGATGGTAAACTACAGGGATATTTTGATACGTTGAAAATTCCATACACCAGCTGCGATGCAGCTACTTCAGCCATCACGTTTAACAAAAGATATACTGTAGCTGTTGCTGCCATGGGTGGGATATCTGTGGCAAAATCTATTCATCTTTTTAAGCATACTCCTGTTTCTGTTCAGCAAATACTGGATCAACTCCGGCTTCCTTTATTTATTAAACCTAATAATGGGGGTAGCAGTATTGGAATGAGTAAAGTGCATGATCGGGAAGATATGGAAGCTGCCATCCAAAATGCTTTCAAGGAGGACGACCAGGTGCTGATTGAAGAAATGATAACGGGGAGAGAGTTTACCGTCGGTGTTTTTAAAACAAAAGGGAATATAATCGTATTGCCAATAACTGAAGTAAAAAGCCAGAAAGATTTTTTTGATTATGAAGCTAAATACCAGGGTGCTTCCACAGAAGAAACGCCGGCGAAGATTGATGAATTGGTTGCGGATAAAATCAGAGACACAGTTAAAAAGATATACAGTATTTTTAATTGCAGGGGAGTGGTGAGAATTGATTTTATTTATAATGAAGAGAATGGGCAACCTTATATGCTTGAAATAAATTCTATTCCGGGGCAAAGCGAGGCCAGTATTATACCGCAGCAGGTGAAAGTAATGGGATGGAGCTTGAAGGAATTTTATACAAAACTGGTAGAAGAGTGTTTTAATAAATAATTTTTGAAATGAGATTTTCAATATTCCTGAGTTCCTGATTAACAATAAAAGCATGTTTCGATTTATCACCAATAAACCACTTTGGGTAAATATTCTGGCAGGCCTCTTTTTAATGATTGTCATTCTATTTCTCATATACCTGTTATTAGATCCACTTACAAGACACGGCAAGAACAGCACTGTTCCAAACGTTACCGGTAAATCTTTTGATGAGGCCAAACAAATATTAAGCAATGCTGGTTTTGATATAGAAATACAGGACTCTATATATATTGATAGCAGTGCAAAGGGTTCGGTACTGAAACAGATTCCTGAAGGGGATGCAGAAGTAAAGATCAACAGGAAAGTTTATCTCACAGTAAACCGTTATGTACCTCCTGAAGTTGAAATGCCTAACCTGATCGGTTTCAGTTTTCGTAATGCCGAAATGCAATTGAAGAATATGGGATTAAGAATTGGGGATACAAGTTTCAGACCTGACTTTGCAAGAAATTCTGTACTGGAACAAAGATTTAATGGATCAACTATTACACCGGGAACAAAGATTCAGCAGGGAAGCGGTATTGATCTCATATTGGGTGACGGGGTAGGTGATGTTGAATTTGCAATACCCAATCTCATTGGCATGACTTATGGTTCTGCAAAATCTTTACTGGAATCAAATGGGTTAAGTTTTGCCGTTGTGCTTCCCGATCCGGGAGTTAAGGATACTTTGAATGCGTATATCTGGTGGCAAAACCCCCCACGGATGTCTGAAGATGGTAAGAGAACCAAAATAAGACCTGGCCAAACAATGGATATAAAATTAAGCCTGGAAAGACCAGCGATTGATACATTAACTAATCATTTACTACAACAATAAATACAACTTATGGAAAATATTTCTGTAGAAGAATTAAAAAGTCGCCTCGATTCGGGTGAAAAACTGAATATTATTGACGTAAGGGAGCCGCATGAAAATGCAGAGTTTAATATTGGCGGCCTCTTGATTCCTCTTGGTAAAATTCAAACTATGCAGATCGATGAAATTGAAGATCTGAAAAATCAGGAACTTATTCTTTATTGCCGCAGTGGCAACCGAAGTGGACAGGGCTGCCTCTTTCTCGATGCGATGGGTTTTAAAAATACCAAAAACCTTACGGGCGGTATGCTGGCATGGCAGGAGAAATTCGGAACTACAAAGTAAGAAATACGAAGTATGAATTTTTAAACAGCATTCATCTGTATTTCGTGGTTTGAACTTATAATCTGATATTGATTCCCATCATATAATTCGTTCCCGCCATAGGATAATAATAATTTTCTGTTGTATTGCTTCCTCCGTAAATATAACTGAAGGTATAGCCGTTAGGTTCATACAAATTGTTGAAAATATTATTGGCCTGCAGGATGATGTTCATTTCTTTCAGCCATCTATTGCTAATTGTATAAATCAATCTTGCATCCTGAAGATAATAGGCATTCAGTTTCCTGTTTTCATTTTCTGTATTATCAAGGTATTGTTTCCCGACATATTTGCTTAATAAACTGAATTCAAATTTTTTTACAGGAAGAAAAGTTATAGTGGCCGCCCCAACCATATTGGGTGAATAGGCAATGTCAGTAGTTGAATACGAATTTGTTTTCTGCCCGCCGTTGTCATAATCATCTATGAACTCAGTAAAATCCTGAACTTTGTTCCGGCTAATAGAAAAATTAGCCGATACTTTTAACCAGGATTTTATTTCTGATGTGCCGGTTAATTCAATTCCCATACGATAGCTTTTAGGGATATTGATTCTTGTGTAGGCGCCAACATCGTTTATTTTTCCAGTCAGTACCAATTGATCTTTATACTTCATGTAGTAACCGGTAATACCAACCTGGCACTTGTTGTTTCTTTTTTCTACGCCAAGTTCATAATCATTTAATTTCTCAGCTTTAGGTTGTTGATTTATTCCGGCTTCAAAATCTTCCCGGTTAGGTTCTTTCTGCCCACGGCTGTAGGATAAATATCCTGACCAGCTGTCCTTGCTGAAACTAAGGCCGGCTTTCGGATTAAAAAAATTGTAATTGTTATTAATAGTTAAATCCGGATTATCCCTGAAGCCATTTATATCATATTTCACCCTGCGGTATTGCAGATCATAAAACAGGTTAAAATACTGGTTGAACTTTGTTTGTTCTTTAAAATAAAAGCTAAGATCGTTTTTAAAAGCATTAAGGTCATACCATCTTGCCGGTACCGCAAGTCCTTTTTCTGCCCAGATCACTTCACCATAGTGATTACCTACATAACGATTCCATCCGCCGCCAAAAGTCAGTTGTGTAATGCTATCTTTATAATGAAGTGAAAAAATATTTCCATAGAAATCATTATCCAGCCAGAGCTGACGCACAAGATCTGTTTTGGTGATCACCTGGTTCCCAATCAGGGGTTCTGGAATTCCGTAATCGGCATAAGCCTGGTCTGCCCTGTATTCTTCATAATATCCTTTTCCTTTTATATAAAATAAAGCTGCATTAAATTTTATTTTGTCGGATAGCCCGTGATTAAACAAAAGTTGATAATGAGTTTGTTTATAATTGTCTGTTTCATTATTATAAGGATCGCCGGGCTTTTCTATACCTGCATAGTTAATTGTACGGTTAGTTTTCAGATCAGCCTCTGAAACTCCATACCATGCCTGGTAAGTCTTTTCTTTTCCTGAAAATATATTAAAACGTAAAGATGATTTTTTACTTAAATAGGCTGTAGAGAAATAAAAAGATTTCAGATCGCTGCTGGCTCTGTCAATATACCCATCGCTGCTGATTCTTGAAAGCCTGACATCAGTGGTAAAATGATTACCCAACAATCCACTACCTGCTTTAATGGTATTTTTCCAGGTATTGAAAGAACCGTAGCTATTATTTAATTCAGCATAGGATTTTGTATTTACTTCGTTTGTACTGATGTTGATACTGGCGCCAAAAGCACCCGGGCCATTGGAAGAAGTACCGACACCTCTCTGCACCTGCAAACTGGAAATAGAGGAAGAGAAATCGGGCAGATCCACAAAAAAAGTTCCCTGGCTTTCAGCATCATTAAATGGAATTCCATTAAGCGTAATATTTATCCTTGAGGCATCTGTTCCGCGAATGCGGATTCCGGTATAACCCACTCCGTTTCCTGCATCAGAATTCACGATTACTGATGCTGTTTGGTTTAAAATAAAAGGAAGGTCCTGGCCAAGGTTTGCTTTTTCAATCTCTTTTTTTGAAAGGTTAGTTTTAGTAAAGGGTGTGTTTTCACCAGCCCTGATGCTTTTAAGTTCAACAGGTTCCAGGAACAGAAAACTGTCTTTTTTTGGATTTTCTTTCTGCTGGCCATCAGCATACAGGGCAGCAAGAAATCCAATTGAAAGCAAAATCCTCTTCATTTTTCTAAGTTTTTTAATTTTAAAAATGAGAGG
The DNA here is from genome assembly GCA_023251235.1 of Sphingobacteriales bacterium. Classification (GTDB taxonomy): domain Bacteria; phylum Bacteroidota; class Bacteroidia; order Chitinophagales; family Chitinophagaceae; genus VBAS01. The sequence continues at coordinate 9,954 of JAHEZE010000090.1, forward strand.
GAATGCAATTAACAGGGGAGAAATGAAAGATGTTTTGCACCTTCCCTGCGCAGGCATTACCCTGATCAGGTTCGACGGGTTTTATCTCAGATCCCATCTGCCTCAGGCGGACGGGAACACCCCGGGGAAACTCTGAAGTTCTGAAGCAAAAGTAAGGAAGATTTTTTTTCAAACCTTTGTAACATTTCTACACCGAACTTCGTATAACTCTAAAACCCCTCTATTATGAAGAAAATCATTATGTCATTAATATTGATCTCAGGTCTTAGTACCGGCCTTTTTGCTCAAAAAACTATTAATGACCCTAATGCTGAGAAAAGAGCAGTTAACAGTTTTCATGGTATTGATGTAGCTACAGGAATAAATCTGATCCTGACAGAAGGAAACACTGAAGAAGTTGCTGTCAGTGCTTCCAAAACCGAATTCCGGGATAAGATCATAACTGAAGTGAGAAATGGTATCCTGCATATTCATTATGAAACTAAAATGGGAGCCATTAATAAAAGGAATGAAAGCAAAGACCTGAAGGCTTATGTTTCATATAAGATACTTGATCAGCTGAATGTCAACACAGGTGCTGAAGTTGAAATAAATGGGAATCTTAAATCCACAACATTTAACCTGGAAGCAAATACCGGAGGATTGGTAAAAGGAGATGTAAACATTATTACATTGAAAGTAAGTCAGAATACAGGATCCAAAATTACCTTGTCTGGCAAGGTGGATAAACTTGAAATCGAAGGAGACACCGGTAGTAAATTTTTAGGAGAAGATTTAAAAACAAATACCTGTAATGTGTCGGTAAGTACCGGTGCAGGTGTTTATATTACTGTAGAAAAAGAAATGAATGTGAAAGCCAATACAGGTGGTTATATTAAGTATAAAGGGAATGCCGGTATTAATGAAATTAAAACTAATACCGGGGGGACCGTATCTAAAATTTAATTATTACTAAAAAATAGAGCCATGAAAAATTTTTTCAGTTTATTATTATTTGCCTTTTTTATAATCGATGCATCGGCTCAGAAAACTATTACTGATGCCAACGCCGAAAAAAGAAGCGTTTCCGGATTTCATGCTATAGAAGTGGGAGGCGGCATTGATCTTTATTTAAGTCAGGGAAATGAAGCAGTTGCTGTAAGTGCTTCTTCAACAGAGTACCGGGATAAGATAATGACTGAAGTAGAAAATGGTGTTTTAAAGATTTGGTATGAATGGAAAAATAGCGGACTCCGGATCGATTGGGGAAATCGTAAATTAAAAGCCTATGTTTCTTTTAAAGATATTGACCGGCTTCAGGCATCAGGCGGTTCTGATGTAAGGGTAGATGGAGAAATGAAAATTCCCAAACTTGAAATAAAAATATCGGGTGGTTCTGATTTTTCCGGCAAAGTTAATTTGGATGCACTCATTGTGGAAGCCAGTGGCGGTAGTGATCTGGCTATTTCAGGAAATACAGGAAGACTGACTATTGATGTCAGCGGTGGCAGTGATTTCAAAGGATATGAACTTGCCACTGACATTTGTAATGTGGAGGCCAGCGGAGGTAGTGATGTTTTTATAACAGTCAACAAAGAACTTTCAGCCAGTGCAAGTGGAGGAAGTGATGTGTATTATAAGGGCAGTGGCCTTATTCGGGATATAAAAACAAGCGGGAGCAGTATTAAAAAAGTGACTAAATAATTTTCAAGTATTAAAAAATAAAAAAATGAAAAAGATAGCAGGTGTTTTAACCGGGTTGTTGCTTTGCACTTTTATATTTTCCCAAAAAACCATTAACGATGCCAATGCTGAAAAAAGAGAGCTTAGCGGCTTTCATGCAATAAGAGTATCTAATGCATTTGATGTTTATATAACACAGGGTAATGAGGAGGCAGTTGCAATAAGTGCTGCTAAAACAGAATACAAGGAAAAAATAAAAACTTCAGTTGAAAACGGGGTATTGATTATCCGTTTCGAGGACGATAGAAAATTCTGGAAAGGATGGAACAGTGATAAGCAAAAATTAAAAGCTTATATATCGGTGAAGAAACTGGATAAACTTAGTGTAAGTGGCGCTTGTGATGTTTTTATGGAGGAAGGGATTTCTGCTGATGAAATGGAAATAAGTTTTTCCGGTGCCAGCGATCTGAAAGGGAAAATTGAAGCCAAAACTCTAAATGTGGATATCAGTGGCGCTTCAGATGTAACATTAGCAGGTAATGTTGCAAACCTGAAGATTGAAGCAAGTGGCGCAAGTGAATTTAAAGGCTTTGATCTTATTACTAATTACTGTGATGCAAAAGCATCCGGTGCTTCCTCTATAAATATTACAGTTAATAAAGAATTAAATGCAAAAGCTAGCGGAGCCAGCGATGTAAGGTTTAAAGGCGAAGGGCTTATCCGGGAAATAAAGACAAGCGGTGCCAGCAGCGTTACCCGTAAATCATAACTACCCAATCATTGTTTGAAAGGTTTTTAACCTTGTAAAAATAAAAAAGTGTCTCGTTATTTCGGGACACTTTTCTTTTGTTGCGAAGGGGAGGATCGAACTCCCGACCTTCGGGTTATGAGCCCGACGAGCTACCGCTGCTCTACTTCGCGATTTGGGCTGCAAAGATATGCTTGGTGTTTATTCCCGCCAAAGATATTTTATCATCTAACTTTGCATTCTTTATTATGAAAACGGGATTCGTAAATATTTTTGGTAAACCCAATGCAGGGAAAAGTACTTTGCTCAATGCATTGATGGATGAAAAACTTGCCATTGTTTCTACAAAAGTTCAAACCACCCGTCATCGGATAAAAGGAATCTTAACTACTAAAGATTATCAGATTATTTTTTCTGATACACCGGGAATAATTGAACCCAAATATAAACTGCATGAAAAAATGATGCATGCAGTAAAGAATTCTCTGGAAGATGCAGATGTGGCATTATTAATTGTGGATGTAAATGAGGACTGGGACGATTGCGATAAAATTTTTTCTTCTTTGAAATTACAGGTACCTGCTATTGTTGTCATTAATAAAATTGACAGGGCAGGGGAAA
>JAHEZE010000156.1 GCA_023251235.1 Sphingobacteriales bacterium
TCCACTCTTAACTTTAAACTCATAATTATTATCATTTCAGGTGATATTCTTTTTCAATGTAAGCAAGTGTTTTTTTAGCCACATCAATTCTTCTTTTAAACCAGCCAATCTCCCCAAGATTCACTGTTCTTAAATAATGTAGCTCACTGAGAAATTGCTGAATCAGTTTTTTATCCTTTGTTAATAATTTCGGGTGACCCTGCGGCCTGATGAATTCAACATCATATACATTCATTTCATTAAATACGGCGGGATCAAAAAACTGGTCAAGGAAACTGAAAATCCGCTGAATAAGCAAATCTTCTCTTACCCGGATGGTTTCCATAAAATGATACTGATGATCATAGGCTAAAATAGTATCAGCGACAGCCTGCTTTTGTATTAACCGTAAATTTCCTGAATTTTTCAGTTGCTGAATAGTTGCATCATTGGGTATATAAATAAAAGGCCTTGGTAAGTAGCGGGCATAAAAATAAAGCTGGCCTGCATAAACATCAGGATCGGGAGAACGCAAAATGAAATTCATCGAATCAATCTGCATTTTCCGGCCTTCTCTTTTTTTTAGTAAACTGTCCAGGTCATAAATATCTCTTCGCAGATCATTCGCAAAAGAACGGATGAACTGAACTTCTCTTTTATGCTCCAACATGTGTTCCCGCTGATTTTCTGCCAGGAAACCACAGAAAACAGCGAGGAATAACATCAAAAACTCCCAGAGATAATGCGTCCATTTTTTCCGAGGAGTGTGGGTATGGGCAGGTATTTCCATAATTATTCTATTTCAATTTATATTCATTTCTTAGTTCTTGTAAAAGTTTATGATTGATAGTTATATAATCATTCATCGGGAGAGTTCGGGTAGATACCAGCATCTGTTTATAAAACAATATCATATTGGACACTTCACCCTTGTCAAAAGAAGAAAGATTCAATATGCCTGCTTTAATAGTAGTATCGCTTTTCCGGTAACGGTTAATAAGGTTGAGGCTGATTGCGTTCTCATCCATCTTCCTTACTTCATTAAACCAGTTAAAATCATAATGTTTCAGTATAAATGGCTTTACGGGGCTGGCAAAGAACTGGTATTCCTGATCGTTCCTGTAACGAACATTATTGATTGCAACACTGATATCGCCAAATAATTTTTGAAGCGTTGTGTTTTTGAAATACCTGAGTGAGCCTGAATTTTTGAGCTGATTAAGAACACCGTCTTTGGGTTCAAAAAAATAAGAAGTTATCAAATACATCACAGTGGTATAAGCAGGATAAAATTCTCTTGGAAGATTTGTTAATGAACTGTCTCTGATATACCCGCTCAGGTAATCCATGTCTTTTTCTTTTTCCAGCCTTGAACTTGTTTTATTGGCAACCACAATAGAATCTGCAAAAAATTCATCATACAATTCCCTTGCATATTGCTTTTCCCGCTGATGTTCTACATAATGCTCCCGTTGGTTCTCTGCCAGGAAACCTGCAAACACAGCGAGGAACAGCATTAAAAACTCCCAGAGATAATGTGTCCATTTTTTTTGAGCAGTATGAGCATGGTGATGTACTTCCATAGTTGGTTTATTTTAAATTATATTCTTTTCTGATAAGTGAATCCAACTCCTTGTTTTTCTCCAGTGCCCGAATCGAATAGTCCAACTTCGATTCGTCTGTGAGCTGTGCAATCCGTTGCAGGCTACTAAACACTTTGATTTCTTTTGCATCGTATGTAAGCAATGCTGGGATTTCGGGAAATGAAACACTGTCAGGCTGACTTAAATATAGCCGTGCCTCCCCGTATATTTTAAATACAAAATTTATATCAAAGATGGACGCAGATTTCTGTAAGGCAGGGGTAACAAAACTCCAACTCTCCACAGATGTGGCATAACTGACAGCTTCACGCATAAGTACATCATAATCCAGCAATGCATTAGAAACATCCTGTTTTTGAATCAGCCGGAAACCTCCGGAATACCTGAGCTGGGAAACAGTTCTGTCATAATACTTAAAAGTGAGTCCATCACTTATCAAACTTAAAAAAATGTATACCCTTTTTTCTCTTCCCTGAAGCGGAACTTTTTGTAATTCCTCAATCAGGGAATCACTGTATTGAATAATACGCGGCCCTACGTATGTGTTAGAGGCAAGTAAAGCGCTGTCTTTTTTTAAATCACTCAACAAACTTTTAATGAACTCTTTTTCCTTGTCTTTTTCTATTTTATGCTCCAATTGATATTCTGCCAGGAAACCGCAGAACACAGCAAGGAATAACATTATAAACTCCCAGAGATAATGTGTGAATTTCATTTTTCCGGTATGAGCCCCGCCCGGGGCGGGGGAACTATGGGTATGTACTTCCATGTTGGTTGTTTCAATCCTTTGTTTAATGAATAATATACCTTGAATGAAGTTTTTAGAGGGATCCGGATAAAATAAATTTAAATTAATTGTATAAAATCAATTCTTTGCCGGATAAAATATTAATAGAGGTTGGCTTTAAACACACGGATAAAATTTCCACCCAGAATTTTCCTTATGTCTTTTTTACTATACCCTCTTTCCAGCAAGGCTTTGGTGATAAGAGGGAAATCCTGTACACCGTTTAATCCTGATGGGGCTGCTTCAATGCCATCAAAATCGGAACCGAGGCCAACATAATCTACACCAACAAGTTTAACTATATAGTCAATGTGATCCAGTAAAATGGAAAGAGGGGGTCGGATTGCATCCAGTTCATCACGATGCATTTCACCCACCATCATCCGGGCATAATCGGGTTGAATGTTTTTACTGAGCAAAGAATCCAGTTCTGGTTTGTATTTAATTTCCAGAGCAGTTGATTTTTTTTGGTAGGTACTATCTAAAAAACCGGCATAAAAATTAACATGAATAACACCGCCGTTTTTTGCAATGGCTTTTATCTGATCATCTTTCAGATTGCGACGATGGGGGCATAAAGTCCATACAGAACTATGTGAAGCAATAACCGGTTTGGTGGTAGTATTAATAACATCCCAAAAAGTCTGTTCTCCCACATGGCTTACATCCACAATCATCCCCAGTTCATTCATTCTTGCTACTATCTTTTTTCCAAAATCTGTTAAGCCTTTATGCGGAAGAGAATCTTTCTTTGTTGTTTCATCTGCAGCTGATGTTGCCCAGTCTGTTGAGTTATTCCAGGTAAGTGTCATATAACGAACTCCCCTTACAAAAAACTTATCGAGATTTTCAATTTTATCTTCTATCATATGACCGCCTTCCACTCCCATCATGGCAGCTAATCTTTTTTCTTTTACTGCCCGTTTTAATTCTCCGGGAGTTCTCACCTGAGTCATCCGGTTGGGATTACGTTTTACCCATTCAATTACTGAATCTATTTCCCTGTTGGCAAATAAATATGGCTGTTGCTGCTCTGGTCCGCAGAAAATGGAAAATATCTGAACATCTACACCACCCTGCCGCATACGGGCAATATCTGAATGTGTGGTACCTAAAAGATCAGCATCGAAACTTACTTTCTTTTCAATTGAGGCGCTGGGGAAATCATTATGTGTATCAACAAGGATGGCATTGGTATGAATTCTCTTATATCTCTGAGCATCGGCAACAATGGCAATAGAAAAGAAAGAGATTAATATAAATAACCAGCGAATCATTTTTTAATTGGTTTTATATAGAAAAGGTAATTAAACTAAATTTATGCGACAAATAAACATGCTTGGTATAAAACATATTACTGAAGATGGTGAGGATTTGAATAATATCCGCCATCTTTTCAGAGAGTATGAAAAAGAGTTGGATGAAGATATCTGCTTCCAGAGCTTTGAAAAAGAACTGGAAAATCCATTAAAAAAATACGGAGCTCCTTCAGGTGATCTTATACTTGCTTTATGGAATGACGAGGCGGCTGGCTGTATTGCATTAACCAAAATGAAAGATAACGGAGCCTGTGAAATGAAACGGCTTTATGTAAAACCGGAATTCAGAAAAAATAAAATAGGGAAAGTGCTGGTGGAGACTCTTCTTGATTCTGCAAAGAAAAAAGGATATACAATAATGCGGCTTGATACATTTGAAAAATTACAACCGGCAATTAAGCTGTACGAAAATTATGGCTT
>JAHEZE010000091.1 GCA_023251235.1 Sphingobacteriales bacterium
TCATGCTCACTTTTCATTTGGGACATTTCTGCTTTTACTTTTTCAGCTGTTGATAAAGCATCGGCAATGGATTGTTCACGGTCTTTCAAACCTTTCACAATTGCAGGCCATGCAAATTTTCTAAGAATAAAAAATACAATGGCGAAAGCCAGCAGTGTCCAAATTAATAGTCCGAACGAGGGTGTAAGAAGATCCATAGTTTAAAAAAATTCCAAATTTTAAAATTTCAAATTCCAGGTTGAGATTTGGAATTTGTTTTTTGTTTTTTAAAAACCGCATCCTCCGCCCTGTGCTTTGGATGCAGTTCCTGTTCATTAAAGAACAGCGAGTAAGCCTACGATGATTGCAAACAGAGCAGCTCCTTCAATAAGGGCAGCAATAAGAATCATGTTGGCACGAATGTCATTCAATGCTTCCGGTTGACGGGCAATAGCTTCAACAGCGCCTTTACCAACCTGGCCTACACCAATACCAGCTCCCACTGCAGCAAGACCGGCACCAATAGCACCACCAGCATTTGAATTTGCGACATCGCTCAATAATACCATAAGTAAATCCATAATTGAATTTTTATTGGTTAAAAAAATCTTTACTCCTTCCAAATAAGCAAATGAAGGAAGGAAATTAAAAAATCTAAAATCTTCTATTCAAATAACTTTCCCTTAAGCCCCCTTTAGGGGGTTTGGGGGTTTAATGTGCAGCAAGTGCTTCATCATGATGCTCGCCTTCGAATGCCTGTCCGACAAATACTGCCGTAAGCATTGCGAAAATGTATGCCTGAAGAAATGCTACCAATATTTCGATAAAATATATAAACACTGTAAAAGCAACTGCCAATGGTGAACTTGCAATACCCACAGTTTTGTTCATTCCGGAAAAAATAAAAATAAGTGAAATGAGACATATAATGATAATATGCCCGGCCACCATGTTTGCAAAAAGTCGAATGATCAGCGCCATTGGTTTAACAAACACACTAACAAACTCCACCGGAACTAAAATGAATTTTACCCATAATGGCATTCCGGGAGGATTGAAAATATGTCCCCAGTAATGTTTTTTTGAACTGGCAAGAATAACTGCAAAAGAAATTAATCCAAGTATCATTGTAAATGCAATATTGCCTGTAACATTTGCTGAACCGGGTATCAATCCAAAAAGATTATTAATAAGTATGAAAAAGAAAACGGTGAGAAGGTAGGGTAAATATTTTTCCCATTTATGGCCAAGATTTGGTTTCACTACATCATCACGAACAAACGTGATAATCGGCTCAATAAGATTTTGCATTCCACTTGGTGCATTTTTTACTCCTTCCCCTTTCTGATATCTTTTGGCAATTGTAATCAATATCCAAACCAGTAACGCAAGGGCAAGTATCATCTGTACCACGTTGCGTGTAATAGATATATCGTAAAACTTTATTGTTTTGTTCCAATTGCCATTTTCATCAACAGCAATAATTTTACCTGCAGATAGTCTTTCCTTTTTTACATCAACTCCTTGCTCTTTTAATTTTTCCAGGTATTCTGCATTAATTAATCTGTAACCTTTATACTCATGTTCGCCATGATGGAAATTTGAAGACATGAAAAAAATCAGCCCTCTTTGTGGGGAATAAAGAATAACCGGAAGAGGAATCCCGATGGGCTTTTTTGTGCCGTCTTCTTGTGTGATATCAAAAAAGTGAAAATCGTGACCATCGAGAACATGACCGAAAATTATTTCCTGGGCATTAAATTTTTTCTTTTTTTCTCCGCCATTTTCTCCCTCACCACCACTGGCTAAAGTGGGCAATGAAAGTGCCAGTAAAAATATGCTGAAAACCGCTACAGTAAAGGATTTCATAAGCCCTGAAGTCATACCTATCCTGAAATTTGGCGCAAAGATAAGGGGGTAGCTGATAAAAACCTTGAAAATGAAAGAGCCAATAGAAAAAAATGAGATGGAAATTCTGGCTGTCTTTAAAGAAGAATTTTGAGGTTTTCATAAGCCACATTAAATCCCTTGTTTTTCACTTCCTTATATTCTTTCGAAGATTTATCAAGCAAAGGGTTGGTATGATTGAAATGTATGAACCATATTTTCTTTTTTTGATTGGGGATTAAGTCCTTAAACATTTCCATACTCTCTTTTACAAATGGGTGTGGTATTTCTGCCATATTACATCTTTCAAGTTCCTGCCCGCTGTAAAATGTTCCATCTAAAAAAAGGTAGTCGTTATTTTTTATTTCAGTAAGAATGTCCTTGCTCCATTTTTGCCATTTATCAATGTCTGGAATAAATAAAACTGTTTTATTTTCTGTTTTAATTAAATATCCAACTGTCTCTGAAAATTCATCCCTATGCGGAACAAGAATAGGTGTAACTGAAATTTTATTTGTTAAGCAGATTGTACTATCTGCCTGTATTTTTTGAAGTTGAATATTTTTAAGAGAAATCAATTGACTCCATGGACCATTGGTTTTTATAAAATCACACATACGGGGCATTGCATACACCGGAGTTTCTTTTGCATTCATCGCTTCTCTGCCGAGATACATTAATCCTGTATAATGCCCGATATGTGCATGTGTAATAAAAATCCCGGCAAGATTTCCTTTTTGAATATTTTCCAATGCATGAGTTTGTTCAATAAAATCCGGGGTGGCATCAAATATCCATTTTTGATTTGTTGCGGGGTCAACCAAGGCAAGACAAGAGACTTTTTCTTTTTTTGTTTTATGTTCCCAGTATCTTTTACAACAATTTTTTTCACAACCAATTTGAGGATAACCGGCATCCTGGGCAATTCCTGATATAATAAGGAATGGAGTTTTATCATTTTTTGGATGGAAAGAGATAAATAAAAAACAAATTAATAAAAGACGATAGATCATCAATATTTATTTACATTTCAAGCGACTGATTTTTGCTTTTCAAACTGGAGTTGATATAGTTTATGGTAATAACCATCTTTTGATATTAATTCTTCATGTGTACCCATTTCTTTTACCTCGCCTTTATCCAGCACAATGATCTTGTCTGCTTTGCGGATGGTGGAAAGCCGGTGTGCAATAACGATTGAGGTTCTTCCGGATATCAGTTTATCTATTGCCCGCTGAATCATCTGTTCACTTTCTGTATCTACGGAAGAAGTTGCTTCATCCAGAATTAAAATGGAAGGATTAAATAATAATGCCCTGATGAAAGATAATAGCTGACGTTGACCAACCGAAAGGATAGCGCCTCTTTCCATTACATTAAAATCATAATCGCCGGGCAGTTTCATAATAAAATCATGCACCCCGATAAGTTTTGCCGCCTCTATCACTTTTCCCTTTGGTATTTCCGGATTGCGCAGTGTGATATTGTCCAGAATAGAACCGGAAAAAAGAAATACATCCTGCAACACTACACCGATATTCTTTCTTAAGATTTCAAGCTTATAATCTTCTACATTTATATTATCGATTTTAATAGCGCCCTGCTGAATATGATATAACCTGTTCAATAAACTAATGATGGTGGACTTACCACTACCGGTATGGCCAACAATGGCAATTGTTTCACCGGGATTAACAGAGAAAGAAACATTCTTCAATACCGGAGTTTCTGAAGTGTATCCGAAAATCACATGATCAAATTCAATTCTGCCTTTTACTTTTTCGGGGGCATAGGTTCCCTCTTCGTTTATAAAATCTTTATTGTCCAGTACTTTGAAGACTCTTTCACCTGCCACCATTCCCATTTGCAGCACATTGAATTTATCAGCAATGACACGTAACGGACGAAAGATTAAATTGAGGCAAAGAATAAAGGCCATCAATGTTCCCTGCTGGCTTTGTTGCAGGTGCAGGGCTTCCTTTGAAGTCCACCAAACAATGAGGCCGATAGCAGTAGCTAAAACAATTTCAACAATAGGAAAGAAAACAGAGTAAGCAAAAATGGCATTGATATTGGCATTACGATGTTCTTTATTTATCTTTTTAAATTTTTCAAACTCTCTTTCTTCTGCGGCAAAAGCCTGTACCACCTGCATACCGGTAATATGCTCCTGTACAAAAGCGTTCAGGCTTGCGACCGCATTACGTACACGATGAAAAGAGCGGTTCACACTTTCTTTAAAATAATAAGTAGAAATAAGGATTATCGGAAATGGGATTAACGCCACCAATGTTAGTTGCCAGTCTTTCCAGAACATATAACTTAAAACACAAATAATAGAAAGCAGGTCGGCAAGAATCGGTATCAGGCCATCAGAAAAAACATCATTGATCCTTTCGATATCATCCACGGTTCTTGTGGTTAATGTACCAATCGGCGTTTTATCAAATTGAGAGAGATTTAAACCCAGTACTTTCTTATACACTTTTACCCGGAGGTCTTTCACCACATTTTGGCCCAGCCAGGAAGTGATATAGGAAAAATAAAAACGTAACCCCGTTTCTAAAACAAGAAAGCCGATCTGGATGACAGTAATCAATACCAGCATTTGGATAATGCGGCCTGATATATATTTATCGACGGTTACCTGAATCAGTATAGGACGAACAGGAGTAAACACGGCAAGAACAATTGCCAGTACAATGGATAAATAAAATTTCTTTTTATAGGGAGCAGCATAGCTTACTACTCTGCGAAGTAAATCAAAATCGAAAAATTTTTTAGAAGTAATAATTGCCACCCGTAAATTTTTAAGAAAAACAAAAGTAGCAAGAAGTTAATTGACCTCCTTTCCGTTTATGGTAATGGATTGGCCGCTTCTCCCATTGCTATTTTATATGCTTTAATAAATATGGCCCCCAGGTTTTTATGAGGCGGAATGTAATCTTCAAAGCCCTCTACTTTTACTTTTTGATGAAATTCCTTCCAGAAGCTGCTCCATTCAATATTATTTCCATTTCTCAGTTTCTCCATCAGCAGGTCAAAAAATGGCCGGTTGATAGCGGTTTTTCCAATTTGCTTGGAGGCAATGATATGGGCATCCGGAGCATTTTTTAAAATATCATGGATAAGATGATACCCCCCGCAACTTCCCATAAAAACAATTTTGGCAGAAGGGAGTATTTGTTCAATGGTATAACGGGCATAATAACTATGTCCCCGGTGAATGACAACCGTTGGCTTTAATCCTTTCTTAAGTAAAAAAGAGTCCAGTGCTTTTTGTGCCTGTTCATCTTCACCGGTTTCTTCCGGTAACGGACGGTTGGCATAAATAGTAACCGGCAATCCCTTTACTGAACTGATACTTATCCATTGCTTTTCCGGATTAATCTTCCAGAGTGCAGAACTAAACATTTTCTGAAATCCACCAAAAATATTCTGCCCGTCTTTATCGCCATAAAAAAATACCTGCATGATTACCTGGCCATTATTATTTACCAGGCTGCTGTAAGGAACAGAATATACCGGCGGTATGCCTAATTCTTTTGTAAGATCAATCTTCTTCGTGGAATCGGATGAGAGAAATAATTTTTCAAGAATCTTATAAATCTCAATCCCTTTTTTATTGTTCAGTGAAACATTTTTTTTGTAATTGATATTTACATTGAATAGCATTTCATCTGCTATAGGTTTCATTGATTCTGTAATGCTTGCATAAGAATCAGCTACATCCACTCCATCCTCAAGGCTTCCCCTTTTTTCCAGCCCGGTAACAAAAGCCCTCATCAGATCACTGGCATCTTCCTTATTTTCAAATGAAGCAAGAAAAGTACCCAGCGTATTATAACCTGCGGCCATTTTAATGAACTTTCTGTAGTGGTCAAACATTACAGTCTTCAAAATTGAATCACCTTTATTATTCACTCTGCTCATCATTAATGGAAAAACCCCTTTTACAAAACTGGAAGTATAAATAATTCCATCGCTTAATACAGCCAGGTAATACAACTCCTGTGCATTCAAAGATTGAATAATCCTGAACCTTGTTACATCATCTCTTTCATGCAAACCATTTATGGTATTTACAAAAACTGTTTGCGCTTTTCTTTGCAGCATATCTTCCAGGTCAACATAGCTCTTTGCGGTATCTTTATTAAGGCTTCCTTCTACATAGTCAAGGTGAGTTTTTATCAGCAACTTGTAATATTGAATGGAATCATTCCTTACTGCATCAATATCGTCAAGAGTTATTTTTCCATTTACAATATTGTCAAGAAATGGAAAATACAACTGGCCGCTGCCATTGCTGCCGGCCATCTTTGAAATAGCTTTAATCAGAGGATCATCTATTTTCCTGATCAATGAACTCAACTCATTAGTGGCCCCGGCATAATCATACAACTGTTTCGGATACCGGTAGGCAGCCACTTTCACCAGGCTGTCAGCAAAAGGTAAATCGGAATTATACTTTAATTCCTGTTTCAACATTGAAAACACCTGCTCCGGAAAAAGATCACAATATTTTCTAACTAAAATATTTTTTGATATTTTAAATCCCGGGTTATTATCAAACGCTGAGCAATAAACAACAGGCTTAGCAGCATCGTAATGTAAGCGGTCAATAATATTTTCAATTGTTTTCCCATTCTTGTCTTCTTCCATACAACTTTCATAGGCATCCAGAATCTGGGGCAGCCAGGTGATGGCAAATCTTTTTGATTTCCAGTTTGCATTCATGTCCTGCAGCAACCTCTCCAGCCCCCGTATATATTTTACTTTGATCTGTTTACCCATTGCAGAATCTTTTTCAATTTTTCTTTGAAGCTGGTTCACTTTTTCAATGAGTGCATTGGTCACATGGATATTAACATCTTCATTGGAAGAAACGGTGAACATCTTATCATCTTTTCCATCTGATTTCAACGCCAGTTTTTGCTCTTTATCAACAAACTCCTGGAACAAGACGGTAGCCTGACTGGGTTTTAGCCACGGATCTACCTGTGCATGGGTAATAAGCCCGGAACACAAAAAGGAGAAAAGAATTAAGATTTGGGTAGTAATAATTTTCATAAAATCGTTATGCAAAAATAACGGGTTAGGATTTCATAGCCCTATCTATCCAGAACTGATGCATTTACTATAAAAAAAGCGGCTTTTTTGCTGTTAAAAATATTCATAACACTTTAATACCGGTGTCATTATTAATTTTTCATTAAGTCTATGTTAGGCAGAACCGAAGATTAGAAGCCAACTATAATTTCCAGTAGGTTTGTATTTTCAAATTTCAATAAATGGAAACCAAACTGAGGAAAGTGCTTATTGCTGACGATGAACCGGATATTCTGGAAATTCTTAAATATAATCTTCAGAATGAGGGCTACCAGGTATATACTGCCAAAGATGGGGATGAGGCTATCACGAAAGCTAAGTTTGCGCTGCCGGATCTGATCGTATTGGATATAATGATGCCGAAAAAAAATGGGGTGGAAGTTTGTGAACTGCTCCGCAAACAGCCTGCTTTTAAAAACACCCTGATTCTTTTTTTAACAGCCCTGAGCGATGAAGGCACACAAATAAGGGGCCTGGAGACCGGCGCTGATGATTATATCAATAAACCCATCAGCCCTAAAGTTTTTGTAAGTAAAGTAAATTCTCTTTTCCGCCGGGTAAATAAAGACGAAGGAAAAACGATTACCATAAATGGGTTGACCATTGACCATGAAAAATTCATTATACAATATAAAGGAAAAAATATCTCGTTGGCAAAAAAGGAATTCGAATTGCTTTATTTGCTTGCCAATAAACCCGGCCGGGTTTTTTTAAGAAATGAAATTTTAAGCCAGGTATGGGGCGCCGACGTTATTGTAGGTGACCGGACAATTGATGTACACATCAGAAAAATAAGACAAAAACTGGGGGTGGATTGCATAACAACTGTAAAAGGTGTTGGGTATAAGTTTGAGTTATAAGTTACGGGTTATGAGTTACGGGTTATGAGTTACGGGTATCTTAAAGCCGTAATCACTTTTAGACCATCAATGACCCTTAACCCGTAACTCAATACTGTTATCTCTTAACTTTACTATTATGTTTTCGACCAAAAATCTTTCTCCACGTCAGCTTTCCTTATTTACAGCATTGGCAATTTCCATACCTGTCAGCTTATTAATTTTTGCAATTGAAAAAAACTGGCGATGGGGGCTAGGATCATTTATAATAATTCTTATCAGCAGCTATTTACTGATTTCTTTTGTATTGGAGCGTTTTATTTACAGAAAAATAAAACTGATTTACAAATTCATTTACCAGACCAAGGCTACCAAAAAAGAAGAGACATATTATAAATACATATTGCCTCAAAAAGGTATTGATGAAGTAAGAGAAGATGTGGAAGCATGGGCCGAAAAACAAAACCAGGAATTAGAATTATTAAAACAAAGCGAACAATTCCGCAGGGAGTTTCTTCAGAATCTTTCTCATGAATTTAAAACTCCTGTCTTTGCCATTCAGGGTTATATAGAAAGTTTGTTGGATGGAGGAATGAATAATCCTGAAATTAACAGGAAGTTTTTACAGAATACAGGGAAAAATATTGAACGTCTCACCAACCTCATCCAGGATCTTGATGAAATTTCAAAATTAGAAAGAGGAGAATTGATACTGACCAAAACCAATTTTGTGATACAGGACCTGGTAAAAGAAGTCTTTGAAAGCTTATTATTAAAAGCCGAGAAAAGCAGTATCAGCTTTAGTATAAAAAAAGGCTGCGAATCCCCCCTGGTGGTTTTTGCCGATAAAGAAAAAATAAGACAGGTACTGGATAACTTACTGGACAATTCCATCAAATATGGAAAGAATGGCGGTCATACTGTTGCCAGTATTTACAAAGTTGATAATAAACATATATTAATTGAGATAAGCGATGATGGAATTGGTATTTCTGAAAAAAATGTGCAAAGAATTTTTGAACGCTTTTACAGAACTGATGAAGGACGAAGCCGTGATATTACCGGCAGCGGATTGGGCTTAGCCATCTGTAAACATATTATAGAAGCACATGATCAAAGCATTCATGTAAGAAGCACAGAAGGAGTAGGAACTACGGTGGGTTTTACATTGGAGGGAAAGAAAGAGTAGTTGCCTATTATTACTGCTAATCAAAAAAAACCGTCCCGTATGAGGCGGGACGATAACTGCATGACATGAGAAATTTGCTTACTAACCCGGGAACCAATCCGGGTGTATTGCTTATGACTGTGTGAAGAAGAACTGATGTAAAGATGATGATGCTATGTTAATCACCTGTTACAGCATCATTATATCAAGGTTAAGTTAATTGGCTTGGATTGATTTCACCAATTGTCCCGTAGAATCATAAATATCTGTAGAGGATAGTTTTCCGTCTTTTCCGAAATTCGTCCAGTTTCCATAATAGAAACCATGATGATATATCCCGCTGCTTTTTACTGTGCCGTCTTCATAATAGAATTTTCCGGGGCCGTTATACTTTCCTTCTTTATCCAGTGACAGACCGGCTTTCAGCTGCCCATTAGGATAATACTCTGCAAAAAACAAGAGAATGTTATCGTATTTGGAAATATTAATTTGACGGATAGTGTCTGAAGCATCTTTCATTATTTGAGTAACAATGCTTTCTTTTTTATTAACAAAATATTCTGCTGTAACAAATTCCTGGTTACGATAAGGTTTTACCCAACTGGTATCGCTTTTCTGTTTTATTAAATCAAGCCAGGTACGATTAACTTTAATTATTTCCTTTACAGGTTTGTTTTCATTACAACTGTAAATTGATAGAAGAATAATTATTGAATAAAAGAAACGCATTTTTTTCTTATTAAAATTAAAGAAAAAAGCAGCTATTGAATTAGCTGCTTTCTTTCCTATTGAAAATTATAAACCGTTAATTAAAATTTAGTCCAGCCTTTCCACCATGTATCTGCCGGCCCTACAGCTCCACGATAGGAAACAGGTGTAAATCCTCCTGCTGCAAGTCTGGCCTGAGAAAAGGTTGCTCCTGTTAATAAAGGTGAGCCTGACATTGGGGTGTAATCAGGACTGCCTGTAACATTAAAAGCATTTGTAAGCATTAGATCCGAAGCATTTGGTAAAATGGAATTATTATTTGCGGGTAAATTAAACCAGTTGGTTAAATCTGCAAGTGTCCACCCTGTAGGCGCTGTAGAACTGGCCGTATATTTCAATGGAACAGCGCAACCCGCTATTATATTATTCTGAAAAAATAAATTTATTCCCTGGTTAGGTACTGCCGGAATTCCGGTGATGTTTACATCAGTAGGAGTGCCTGTTCCTGCATCAATTAATAAACCAACCGGCCAGCCCAGCATTACAGAATTAAAAATAGAAATAGATGAGTTTCTTCGGATCTGAGCTCCATTTCTGAATAATGAATTACCAATATTAGTTGAAGTTGCACGGGGTCCGATCATGGTAACATTGCTCCATACAGCCCTGGTTTGTGGCTGTGCTGTAGTTTGACCTGAAGGTGTTATTACTGCAATCCCATTTGCATCATTATCACTTTCCCAACCATTTGAACCGGATACGTCAGCCACACTGCTATCTCTCTGGCAAATTACAAATTGGACATTACCACTGAAACCATTATCTGAATCCTGTTCATCATCAAGACCTTTGTATGCAATAAGGTGATCCATGTTAACAGTACCACCAAACCATTCAAAAGAGTCATCATTAGCAAAAGATACCTGTACATAAGAGATTTTTGTACCTCTTCCAATGGCATACATACTTAATCCGTTCAGTTCTTTATCAGGTAAAAAAGCATATCCGGCATATTCAATACGTACATATTGCAAGCTGCCGCTATTATCAGCATCATCTGTGCCCCCATACAATCCTAAGCCATCTCCATTGTTAATTCCGCCTTCGGCTTCACCCAATCCGGCTGTACCGTTAAAACTTGAATTGGTTCTTGCACGGCCTAATAAAACGATACCGGCCCAATCGCCACGTACAGGGCTTGTCTGATCAGAAGTAAATACAATTGGTTTATCAGCAGTTCCGTTAGCGATTATTTTACATCCACGGGTAACTATCAATGCTCCTCTTGAAGTTTTTTCACCAACTATTTTAGTACCTGGTTCAATGGTAAGTGTGGCCCCATCAGTAACATATACTAAACCACGTAGTGTATAAACATTTGCTGCATGCAGGGTTCTGTCTGTATTGATTTTTCCTGAAAGCACAGTATTCTCGCCTGAAGTTGGCGCCGGGGTTGTACTGCCATTGCCATCTATCTCAATTTTTCTGCAACTGTAATTGAGTGTAATAAGTCCGAGAAGGGCACTTACTAAAATTGTCTTTTTCATGTTTTAATTATTAAATTTTTAAATGATTTTATTTAAAGTTGTATGCAAAGGATAAACTGATTGTGGTTCCGAACTTTCTTTGTATTGCCAGGGCATCGCCTGTCTTACCATACTTGCCATCATCATTTAAGTCATGATAAAAATTTGCCTTGCTGTTAAGAATATCGCTCATGTTTAATTTTATTTCTCCTTTTGTTTTTAATACTTTTTTAGCCAGTTGAAAATCGAGCAATGCCCGTGGAGCTTCCCAAATTGCCGGATACTGATCATTACCCACATAAGCAATACGGCGGCCAATCTGGTTAAATAATACAGTAGAAGTCAACCCGGTTTTTTCAAGATCATATTGCAATCCGGCATTTATTACATAAGGGCTCTGGCCCTGCATAGGACGATTCAATGTCTGATTTGAAAATTTCACCCTGTTATATATATAGGAAAGATTGGAAGTAAACGTGAAATTTTTGAAAGCTTCAGAAAAATCAAGTTTCTTCCGGATATCTAACTCGGCACCATAGCCTGTAGCCTTGTCTGAATTCTGGTAATTAAAAGTATTGCTTGAACCGGCGCCACTCTGATTAAAAAGAATTTCAATCGGGTTGGAAAAATATTTATAGAAAACTCCCAGTGTAAACAATTCACCTGCTCTTGGATAAAGTTCATAGCGAAGGTCTGCATTGGTTATTTTGGTTCTTTGCAGTCTTGAATTACCAAGTACTGTTGCGCCTAATTCAAAATCATAGAATGCAAAATCTGAGAGTTCTCTGAATTCCGGACGAATGACAGTTTGAGAACCTGATAAGCGAATATTGGTTTTCGGATTTAGTTTATAAGTAAGGTTTAATGCAGGTAAATAATCCCTTACCTGGGAATGAATATGTCTGGGGTCACTTTGTTTTACACTTCCTATCAGCTGGTCAAAATCTTCCAATCTTAGTCCCCATACTGCTCTCAGATTTTTTGTAAACTGGTTATCAAACTGAAGATAAGTTGCATTCAAAATGCTATTGGCCATGTAGCGGTATTGCGAACCAACAAATTCATCAAAGCCAAGTTTACCTGGAGCAAAATTGGAAGGGTTAAACAGTTGATCTTCTGAAAGTGTTTTTAAACTATTATCAAATAATTTAACAAAGAATGGACGTGAGTCAAATAAGCGATCTTTCACCTGGAAAAAATATCCGGCTTTAATAGTTTGTTTGTTGCCAAAAAAATCAAAGCTTTTTGCTGCATCACCACCGGCAGTATAGATATAATCAGAAAGATCAGAATAGAATATACTTCCGCTTTTTTGAGATTGACCGGTAGAAATTTTTGCCAGGAAATCTCCTACACCATTTGTTTGAATGTATTCTACCCTGCGTTGTTGTGGCACATACTGATCAAGAATATTAAAACTTCCATACCAGTTAATTCTTGTTTTTAATTTGGGAATATGATGTTCGCCCGAAATTTGAGAATTATAAAAAATATTGGTACGCATTGACAGTTCACGGCCACGGATATTGTCTGCACTGCCACTGATAAACTCCTGTCCTGTACGTAAGGATGAATAATTAGTAGCGTTAATATTAATTAAATTCTTTATGCTTATTTTATTGTTATCATTTAATTGGATAGAAAAATTTGCAAGCCCTCCCCATAATGTTTCTTCAGCATATTTATTTGTATAATATATAAAATCAGGTGAAGCAAGACTATTATTGATAGAAAAAAATGAGTTTTTAAATTCATAAT
>JAHEZE010000157.1 GCA_023251235.1 Sphingobacteriales bacterium
GCTGATGGTATTTCTGGATTTATTTCCTGCGGGTATCTGGCAATTTAAAACTGTAACTGAGAACGGACTTTGGTTTGCACGCAGCCATACATTTATTGAGGGAACGGGTTTTCAGACATTTACCTGGTTGCGTATTGTGGGTGGTTCGTTATTTACAGTTGGGGGAGTGATTCCTTTGGTTTGGTTTATTACCAGTAGGAGAAAAGGATTGAAAGAGAAATCAATTTATATCACACAACAACAGGTTAATGAAGATGAAAAAATTTCAGCCTCTATGGCTTAATATTAAAGTTCACAGGTTGTGGTGACTGCAGTTTCTATTTGTGCTGCTGAAAAAAAGAATGGTACAAAATTTTTCTCACGATGAAAAAGGTATCTGAAACCAAACCACTTGTTTATTCATGCTCGGGTTGCAGCAGTGCTGCGCAAATGACTAACTACCTGGCTGTGCAACTCGACAAAAAAGGCTTTGCCGAAATGAGTTGCATTGCCGGTGTGGGCGGTAATGTAAAAAAGTTATTGCGCACAGCTCAGTCAGGCAGAAAGGTTATTGTGATTGATGGCTGTCCGCTGGCCTGCTCTAAAGCCTGTTTGCTCAATCATTCTATTCAGCCGGAAATGCATTTTGAACTTACTTCATTTGGGGTAAAGAAAAAATATTACGAAGATTTTGATTTGGAAGAGGCTGAAGAAATACTGCAGGTATTAGAAATAGGTATTGGGAAAGGAAAAGGAAAACTCAATGAAGGATTGATTGCCGCAAAGCAAACCAAAGTTGCAACCGCTAATGTTGTGATTGAAGAAGTGAAAACAAAAAAACAATTGAATGAGTTTATCAACTTTCCGTTCCGGCTGTACAAAGGCAACCTGTTTTATGTACCCCAACTGAAAAAAGATATAGAGGTAACACTCGATAAAAATAAAAATCCGGCCTTTGATTTTTGCGAAGCAAGATACTGGCTGGCGTATAAGGATGGCCGGCTGGCCGGCCGCATTGCCGGCATCATTAATTATTCATTTATTGAAACATGGAAACAGCCCTTTGTTCGTTTTGGCTGGTTCGATTTTGAAGAAGACGAAACTATCGTCACTGCATTGCTGAATGAAGTGGAACAATGGGCAAAACAAGAGGGGATGACAGCCGTGCATGGTCCGCTGGGCTTTACCAATTTTGATTATGCCGGTATGCTTACTGAGGGATTTAATGAAACCGGAACCTTCGCTACCATTTATAATTTTCCTTATTACCCGGGTTTGCTTGAAAAAGCCGGATATAAAAAAGAAACCGGCTGGCTTGAATTCAAACTGAAAATACCGGAAGCCGTACCCGAAAAGTTAATAAAGATAGCTTCCATTGTGGAAAGAAGATTGCGGCTGAAAACACTGCAACCGAAAACAAAAGAGGAAATATTTCCTTTTGCCGAAAAAGTCTTTGCACTTGTCAATTCAACTTATGCCGGTTTATTTGGTATAGTACCGATGACGGAAAAACAGGTTCAGTACAATATTCACAAGTATCTCTCTTTTGTCAAACCTGAATTTGTTTCACTGGTGCTGGATAAAAATGATGAACTGGCTGCTTTTGCTCTTGCCATGCCATCGTTATCGAATGCATTACAAAAAGCAAAAGGGAGATTATACCCATTCGGGTTTCTGCATTTGCTGAAGGCATTTCGCAAAAACAAAGTAGCGGACCTCTGCCTGATAGCGGTGCGAAAAGATTTGCAGGGAAAAGGTGTAAATGGCATTCTGATGCGTGACATCACAGCTGCTTTTATCCGTCATGGTATTGAGTACGCTGAATCCAATCCGGAGCTTGAAGAAAACAGCAAAGTGCAGTCGTTGTGGGAGTATTATGATGCTGTTCAGCATAAACGCCGCAGGTGCTATATCAAATTTTTATGACCATAAAAGCTCAGAAGCTCCCTGACTCTGAAGCTTAAAAAAGGGAACGCAATAGTGTCATCAACGAAGAATAATATTCATATTTTTTTGCAGCAACAGACCTGTGCTACTATTTGCTGTGTCGATAATGACGGCAAACCATATTGTTTCAATTGTTTTTACGCATTCAATTCTGCAGATGGATTACTTTATTTTAAATCATCGGTTGATACGCATCATTTGAAATTGTTAAAATCAAATCCGGAGATTGCAGGAACTGTTTTGCGGGATAAATTAAATAAGTTGGCAATAAAGGGAATACAGTTGCAGGGCGAATTACTTGAGAAAAGTCATCCAATGGTAAAAAATGCCTCTGCGAATTACTACAAAAAATATCCTTTAGCTATGGCTATAAAGGGAGAGATATTTACAATTCAGCTTAGTGAGATTAAGATGACAGACAGCAGGTTTGGTTTTGGGAAAAAATTTTTCTGGAGAAAACAGGTAACAATTGGACCGGCAATAAGAAAGAATAAGTAAACATCTGTTTTTTTAATTGAATAGTATCGATAAATTATAAAATATCATGTATTATCCTTCACATCATAAATTTCACATTCCCGTAATGGGACTGGCTTATACTATTGATTCTCCTGTAAAAGTGGCCAGGTTTGGTATTTCATCTGTTATTTCAATTATAGAAGACAGGTTGGTGGAGATGATGCGAAATTATTATTATCCGACTATCAATTTAGAGTACAAGCCAATTTCCATTCATGAGGAAGATTACCGGGCTAAAAGAATTACAGATTACCTGAACCTTGTAAACGCTATTGTCCACGCACAGGTTGAA
Source organism: Sphingobacteriales bacterium (assembly GCA_023251235.1). GTDB lineage: Bacteria > Bacteroidota > Bacteroidia > Chitinophagales > Chitinophagaceae > VBAS01. Next base: position 2,738 of record JAHEZE010000157.1, read on the forward strand.
AAACTCAGGAATGCTGCTTTTGAAGCAGGTTCTGAAATAGTGAAATATTTTGAGATGCTGCCGGATGATAGTATACTAAAAAAATTGTACCATCAAATGGGCAAGACAAGTAATCAACCAGAAAAAGAAAAAATAGAAGCTTATTTACGTTCACAGGTAAGACCCGGCAGTATAGATGTAAACATCATGACCAAGACAGACCGTAATAATTATAATGAACGTGGAGAATTAATTGAAGATGGCTCGGATGCGATAGCTGCTCTGAGAGGGTATGCAAAAAGTAATCTTACAAACTCTTCGGTGGTCTTTTCGGCTGGCATGAATCCGAGGCTATATAATTACCTGGAAAATTGTAAAGAGTTTAATGTAAATGAAGATGGCGGATTTACAAAAAAAGTAATTATAAAAGTTAGTGATTACCGTTCTGCTTTAATCCAGGGAAAATATTTAGCCAAGAAAGGAATTTGGGTAAGTGAGTTCAGGATTGAATCGGGTTTGAATTGCGGTGGTCATGCTTTTGCAACAGAGGGCCATCTGCTGGGGCCTATACTTGAAGAATTTAAATCTAATAGACAGGAACTTATTAATTCGCTTTTTGAAATCTATAATGCTGCCCAGCAGAAAAAAAATAATATAAAATTCATTTACCCTCCTAAAATAACATTTTCTGTACAGGGGGGTATTGGCACTTATGAAGAGGATGAATTTTTGCGCCAGCATTATAATATAGAAAGTACCGGATGGGGAACACCTTTTTTGCTGGTACCCGAAGTTACCACTGTTGATGAAGATACGCTGAAGCTATTATGCGCTGCAAAGAAAAAGGATGTAGTGTTGAGCCGCAATTCTCCATTAGGTGTCAGGTTTTATTACCTGAAAGGAACCAGCGCTGAAAATGAGAAATTATTACGTATCAAAAATGGGAGGCCGGGGAGTCCTTGTATCGAGAAGCATTTGTCTTTTAATACTGAATTTACAAAAGAACCGATTTGTACAGCATCACACAAGTATCAAAAACTAAAAATAGCACAGTTGCAATCGCTTAATTTGCCCGAGACCGAATATAAAAAACAATTAAGTGATATAGTGGATAAAGAATGTCTATGCGTAGGACTGAGCAATGCTGCTGCAATTAATTATAAACAGACTTTTATTAAGAAACTGAATGCAGTAACTATTTGTCCAGGGCCGAATATTGCCAATTTTTCTCGAATTGTTTCGCTGCAAACTATGACTGACCATATTTATGGAAGAGAAAATATTCTTTCTGATATCAACAGGCCTCACATGTTCATTGCGGAACTTCAGTTATATATTGATTACCTGAAAGAACAACTGGAGGGTGAAGCAGGCGGGGAATCCGGTAA
>JAHEZE010000021.1 GCA_023251235.1 Sphingobacteriales bacterium
CCTCAAAAAGTGATGTATGAAATTATATAATATACTGATAAAATACCGCTTGATCATCGGAATAATTGTGGCCATTCTGGGTGGAGTCATCAATTATACTTCCGGTTTCTGGCCTGGCTTTCCCTTTTATTTAATCGGGTTGATTTTAATACTGGGTCATTTATTTTTTGGCCCCTTACGGCTTATACAGGAATATCTTGAAGCAGGAGATATGGATGGAGCAGAAAAAATTCTTGCTTCTATAAAATTCCCCGGGCTTCTTTACAAACCCATCCGTTCAGTGTATTATACTCTAAAAGGAAATGTGGCTATGATGAAACAGGATTTTGATGGCGCCGAAAAGCACATGAAAAAAGGTCTTGATCTTGGTATGCCGATGAAAGAAGCTGAAGGTGCCAGCATGTTGCAGATGGGAATGCTCTCCATGCAGAAAAATGATATAAAGCAGGCAGAAAGTTACATCCGTGCTGCCATCAGGAAAGGATTGCCTGATAAAGAAAATGAAGCAGCCGCCTACCTGCAGATGTGCAGTATCATGATGAACAAAAGAGAGTTCCGTGCAGCAAAGGATTTTTTCCGCAAGACCAAGGCATTAAAACCCACCACACCGCAAATCTTAGATCAGATAAAACAAATAGAAAAATATATCACCCGTATGCCAGGATAAAATAATTGCCTGAATATTTTTTTAAATAAATGAGGAAGTCAAATTTCCTCATTTTCGTTTTATGCAAATTGTTTAGAGGTAACTTTGGCCTATGTCTTTCAAAAATGAAAAATTATTAAAAGAATATCTAAAAGCTTATGATGAGCTGAACGAAAATCAAAAGCTGGCGGTAGATACCATTGAAGGTCCGGTAATGGTTATTGCCGGGCCGGGCACAGGCAAAACGCAGATACTGGCCTGCCGGATAGGAAAAATTTTACAAGAGACCGATACATTGCCAGAGAATATTCTTTGCCTCACTTATACCGATGCCGGTGTGGTGACCATGAGAAAACGGTTAACAAGTTTCATCGGCCCGGCCTCTTATAAAGTGAATATTCATACTTTCCATGCCTTCTGTAATGAAGTGATACAGGAAAATCTTTACTTGTTTGAAAAAACAGCTCTGGATCTTATCTCTGAACTGGAAAAGATTGAACTTTTTAAACAACTGGTTGATTCTTTCCCAAAAAATAATCTACTCAAAAGATACCGGGGTGATGTGTATTTTGAGATAAACAATCTCGACCGCCTTTTCAGAGCCATGAAACAGGAAGGATGGACTCCTGAATTTGTTCAACAGAAAATAGATGAATACCTCAAGGACTTACCTAACCGGGATGATTTTGTTTATAAAAATAATCGGGAAGGCAAATGGAAAAAAGGCGATTTGAAACCGGCTTACCAGGAAGAAATTGACAGAATGGAAAAATTGAGTGCTGCCGTTAATGAGTTTCCCCGCTTTCAACAACTGATGCATGAAAGAAAGCGATACGATTTTGATGACATGATCAATTGGGTGATCAAAGCTTTTGAAGAAAATAAAAACCTGCTGGCACGATACCAGGAACAATTTCTTTACATTTTGGTAGATGAATACCAGGATACCAGCGGAACACAAAACAAAATTGTTGAATTGCTGATAAATTATTGGGACAAGCCCAATGTATTTGTGGTGGGTGATGATGACCAGAGTATTTACCGTTTCCAGGGTGCTAACATTGAAAACATGATGGACTTTGCCGGTAATTATACGAATGACCTGATAACCGTTATACTCACCAGTAATTACCGCTCTACACAACCCATTCTGGATATTTCCAAAACACTGATTCAACAAAATGAAGACCGGCTGGTTAAAAAAATTGAAGGCCTGAGTAAAGAGTTGGTTTCATCTCATAAAGAATTAAAACATGCAAGAAATAAACCGTTAATCAAAGAATACGAAACGCAACGGCAGGAAATGATCGATATTACTTTGCAGGTTCAGCAATTACTTGTTCAGAATATCTTACCCAAAGAGATTGCTGTCATTTATAAAGAAAATAAGTATGGTGAAGAACTGGCAGAATATTTCCGGTTAAGAAATATTCCTTATTATAGTAAACGAAATCTCAATATCCTGGAACTTCCCCTGGCGCAGAAAATAATATTGATATTAAAATTCCTGGCGGCTGAACATGATATGCCTTATGGCGGTGATGAAATGCTTTTTGAGATTCTGCATTTTGACTGGTTTCATATTCCTGCTATTGAAATTGCACGCCTGAGTGTGGAAGCGTCAACAACAAGATTCTCAGATAAACAATCTTCCCTAAGAAAACTGCTTGCTGACAAAGCCGCTGAACCCCCAAAAGATCTTTTTACAAAAAATATCCATGATGAATTAAAGAAGGCTTCTTCTGTTATTGAAAATTTTATCAGTAATGTACCAAATCTTACCCTGCAGCACTTGTTTGAAAGTATTATCCGGGAATCCGGAATTCTAAATCATATTTTACAAAGTACGGATAAGCATTTCCAGTTACAGGTATTAACAGGTTTGTTTGATTTTATAAAAGATGAAACACGACGCAATCCTTCCTTAAAATTAAAAGAATTAATAAGGTTGATTGAGTTAATGGAAAAAGAGGATATTGTTCTTCCACTGATCCAGGTTACCGGCAATGAAAAAGGAGTGAACCTGCTTACAGCTCATGGAGCCAAAGGCCTTGAGTTTGAATATGTTTTTTTTGCCGGATGTAATTCTAATTTATGGGAAAAGAAAAGAAAACCGGGTGGAGGGTATAAATTACCCGACACCATTTTTTTATCACAACCCAAAACAAATGATGAAGAAGAATTAAGGCGTCTTTTTTATGTGGCGATTACCCGTACCAAACAACACCTGCATATTTCTTTCAGCAAATTTAAAAATGATGGTAAAGAAATGGAGCCTTCTCTTTTTATTGAAGAAATAAGAGCAGAACATGATTTGCCGGTTGAAAAAATATTTATTACCGAAGAAATGCTGAGTGAATTCTCCATCCTTCATTTTGCAGAGGCAGCTGCACCCGAAATTGAAAAGTTAGAAAAAGAATTTATTGAAAGAATGCTTGACAAATTTGTGATGAATGTTACTGCTCTGAATAATTTTCTGAAATGCCCTCTTGAATTTTATTTCAAAAATCTTATCCGCATCCCTTCGCCAAAAAATGAGGCCACAGAATTTGGGTCGGCTGTGCATTATGCTCTGGAACAACTGTTCCGGAAAATGCAGGACAGTGGCAAAGAGCAGTTTCTTTCCAAAGAAATTTTTATTGCCGATTTTGGGTGGTATATGCACAGGCATCGTGAAAGTTTCAATAAAGAACAGTTTGACAGGAGAATGGAATATGGACAGGAAGCATTGAGCAATTACTACGATAAATACATCAGCAGTTTTAATAAAATAGTTGCTATTGAGCGGAATATCCGGAATGTGATGATCAACAATGTTCCGATTAAAGGCAAATTAGATAAACTGGAGTTCGACGGCAAATCTGTCAACGTAGTAGATTATAAAACCGGTGATCCTGATAAAGGTATTCCTAAAATCAAAGGGCCCTCAGAAAAAGATCCCAATGGTGGTGATTATTGGAGACAGGCTGTATTCTATAAAATATTAGTTGACAATTATGAACAAAAAAACTGGAAAGTAGTTAGCGCTGAGTTTGACTTCATTGAGCCCGATAATAAAAAGAACTACCAGAAGAAGAAAATAATTATTACGCCTGCTGATATTGAAACGGTAACTCAACAGATTACTATGGTATGGCAAAAAATTCAGAATCAGGAATTTTATACCGGCTGTGGTAAACCGGAATGTCACTGGTGCAATTTTGTAAAATCAAATAATCTTGCTGTTGCCTTACACGATTTGGAGGAGGAAGAAAACCAGGATTAACATGACTTTGATAGATTATTAGAAAAATAAACAGCTTTTTATCACCCGAAACAATTTATGTTTGCGGCTCTATTTATGAAGAAACCTTATTCTATAATATTTGTGTTTCCTGTTTTCCTGTTAATCCTTTCGATCCTCAAAATCGTGGTTCTTTCCGGCTGTGCCAATATTATTCCCCCAACGGGAGGCCTGAAAGATTCCCTTCCACCAGTGCTGGTAAAAGTCAGCCCTCCGGATTCAAGCAAAAATTTTAAAGACAAAACAATCACATTCACTTTTGATGAATATGTTGAATTACAGGAATTACAGACAAACCTGCTTATTTCTCCAACCCCCAATATTTCCCCGATAGTAGAATCAAAACTGAAAACTATTACTGTAAAGATTAAAGACAGCCTGGAAACCAACACTACTTATTCGTATGATTTCGGAAAATCAATAAAAGATTATACAGAAGGAAATGTGTTGAAGAATTTTTCTTACATTTTCAGTACCGGCAATGTAATCGATTCATTAGAGCTTTCAGGTAAAGTAATTCTTGCTGAAACCGGAAAGTCCGATTCCACACTCATAGTAATATTACATAATAACCCGGATGACTCAGCGATAATAAAAGATCGGCCCCGTTATATTACAAAACTGGATAGCTCAGGCAATTTTCGTTTCCGATTTCTCCCTTCGGGCATTTTTCATCTATATGCATTAAAAGATGATGGAGGTACACATAGATATTTTTCTAAAACACAGTTATTTGCTTTTGCAGATAAGCCGGTTGAAACAAAACCAGGTCTTACACCTGTTACATTATATGCATATACCGAAAAAAAGGGCCCATCTGCATTTGTTGCTCCTTTGCCATTAAACCGTGGCGCAGCCGGCCGTACGGATGAAAGAAGGTTAAAATTCACAACAAGTATTATTGCAGCCCAGCAGGATATCCTCAGCAATTTCAGTATTTCATTTGAAACGCCATTCAGGAGCTTTGATTCTTCAAAATTGCAGTTAAGCACCGATTCAACTTTTATAAAAGAAACAGCCTATAGCTGGGAAACCGACAGCCTGAAAAAAAAGATTCAATTGAATGTAAAATGGAAAGAGAATACCCGTTACAACATCATTCTTGAAAAAGATTTTGCGGCCGATACATCCGGACGTAAATTATTAAAAACTGATACACTGACTTTCACCACAAAAAAACTAAGCGATTATGGAGCTGTAAAAATCAGTTTTAATAAACTTGATCTTTCAGTAAATCCTGTACTTCAGTTTATACAAGCGGAAATAATCATAAATTCATTTCCTCTTTCTACCCCCGAATTTTACCAGCCCTTGTTTATTCCAGGTGAATATGAATTAAGGATATTGAATGACCTGAATAAAAATGGAAAGTGGGACGCAGGTGATTTCTTTGGCAAACGAATTCAGCCGGAAACAGTAAAACCTATTGAAAAGAAGATAACTATTAAAGCAAACTGGGATAATGAGTATGAAATAACATTGTGAATGGTAAATGGTGAATATACAACCCAGGTTATTGGTACTTCATAATACAATTGAGCTTTCAAATAAGCAGGCCTTGTGGCCGGATGGCTTCCCCCGTTGGGGGAAGTCGGAAAGGGGCTTATCTTTGACCCATGCAATTCTCATCTTCGCTTCTTGAAAACGCTGTTAACGAATTTGCCAAACTCCCGGGCATTGGAAAAAAAACTGCCTTACGGCTAGTCCTTCATTTATTAAAGCAGCATGAAAATGATGTGCAGCATTTCAGCGAAATAATTGCAAAAATGCGCAGTGAAATAAAATTTTGTCAGCGTTGCTTCAATGTAGCCGATGGAGATATTTGTTCTATTTGCGCTAATAGCATGCGCAAGCAGGAAATTATTTGCGTAGTAGAAAATATCCGGGATGTGATTGCTATTGAAAGTACACAACAGTTCAATGGAACCTATCATGTTTTGGGTGGCATTATTTCACCATTGGATGGAGTAGGGCCCGATCAACTTAATATAGAATCGCTGGTTCATCGTGTGCAAAAAGAAAAAACAGAAGAAATCATTTTTGCCCTGAATCCAAATATCCAGGGTGATACCACAATATATTATATACAGAAAAAGCTACAGCATTTCTCCCTCCATGTTACCACCATTGCCCGCGGTATATCTTTCGGTGGCGAATTGGAATATGCAGATGAAATGACCCTTGCAAGAAGCCTGCAGAACCGCCTACCGGTTGAAAAATATGTGCACCACTAGCTCCTGAAAGTGATACCTGGAGAAGCTTGTCTTGCCATTTGAATTTTCAAGCTTTAAACTTTATCTTTGAACCCGCAACAGGCGGATTTGTTTATTGTTCGGCCTGTTTATAAAAACCGAACTAATAAACGTCAAAGAAACTCCCCTTAGGTTTCCCAACGTTTATACCGTTCGTAAAAGGATAATGTAGCCGACAAATGTAATTTTACTCAACTTATGTTGTGTCACTCACTGCATCGTCCGGTAATTCTAATAAACAAAAGATCAAAGTTTTTTATGAATATCAGGCAAGAACTTGAAAAACGAATACTCATCATTGATGGCGCTATGGGCACGATGATTCAGCGGTATAAGCTTACCGAAGCAGATTATCGTGGCAGTCGTTTTAAAGATTGGCCCACTGATGTAAAAGGGAATAATGATTTGCTATGTCTTACCCAATCACAGATCATTAAAGAAATACATAAACAATACCTGGAAGCCGGTGCAGATATTATTGAGACCAACACATTCAATTCACAAAAAATTTCATTAGCCGACTACCATATGGAAGCCCTGGCTTATGAAATAAATCTTGCTGCAGCCAAATGTGCAAGAGAAGCAGTAAATGAATTTCTTGCTTCCATTATTCGGTCACCCTACATGTCAGGTCCATGGATTGCCGGTGCAATTGGCCCGATGAATAAAACTTTATCCCTTTCTCCTGATGTCAATAATCCGGGTTATCGTGCATTAACTTTTGATGAAGCAGTTGATGCCTATTATGAACAGGTAAAAGGATTGGTGGATGGTGGAGTAGATTTACTTTTAATAGAAACCATTTTCGATACCCTGAATGCCAAAGCTGCGATCTTCGCCATTAAAAAATATTTCCATAAAAACCCTTCTTTAAAAAAAGAAATAATGATCAGCGGAACGATCACCGATGCATCAGGCAGAACACTAAGTGGACAAACCTTAGAAGCTTTTTATACTTCTGTAATGCATGCCCGGCCATTAAGTATCGGCCTGAACTGTGCTCTGGGTGCTAAAGAAATGCGGTCATATATTGAAGAGTTATCTCAGATTGCTAATTGTTATGTTTCTGCATACCCCAATGCCGGCTTACCAAATGCTATGGGAGAATATGATGAAAAACCGGAAGACACGGCCCACTTTATTGAAGAATGGGCACAGGAGGGTTTTGTAAATATTGTAGGGGGATGCTGCGGTACTACTCCGGAACATATTCGTCATATTGCGGAGCATGTCAGGCATATAAAAACAAGACCTTTGCCTGTTATCGAAAATGAATTGATCAGCCTATAAATAAATTCGTGTCACATGAGTAAGCTGTTGTTAATAATTTCTGTTCTAATCCTGGTCATCAATAATTATTCTTTGATCAGGAACTTCTTTGTAAGAAAGCAACAATAAATGCAGGAACCGATTTCAATAAAACCCTACTTACGACTTTCAGGACTTGAACCATTGGTTATTCGCCCCGAAACCAATTTTGTAAATGTGGGGGAAAGAACCAATGTTACAGGCTCAAAAAAATTTGCACGGCTGATAAGGGAAAATAAATATGAAGAAGCGCTGAGTGTGGCAAGGCAGCAGGTGGAAAATGGAGCCCAGATTATTGATGTAAACATGGATGATGCCCTCCTGGATGGTGTGCAGGCCATGACGACTTTTTTAAATCACTTGCAAAGTGAGCCGGATATTGCAAAAATTCCGGTGATGATTGATTCCTCCAAATTTGAAATAATTGAAGCAGGACTGAAATGTGTACAGGGAAAATGTATTGTGAATTCTATCTCCATGAAAGAGGGAGAGCAAAAATTTATTCAGCAGGCAGAAACCTGTATGATGTATGGCGCTTCTGTCATCGTTATGGCATTTGATGAAAATGGTCAGGCCGACACAAAAGATAAAAAAATTGAGATCTGTCATCGGGCCTATAAAATACTAACTGAAAAAATAGGCTTTGCGCCACAGGATATCATTTTTGATCCAAACGTATTTGCTATAGCTACCGGGTTGGAAGAACACAATAATTATGGAGTCGATTTTATTGAAGCTACCCGGGAAATAAAAAAGCGGATGCCATTAACTAAAGTAAGTGGTGGTGTCAGTAATCTTTCTTTTTCTTTTCGCGGTAATGAACATGTAAGGGAAGCCATGCATTCCGTTTTTTTATTCCATGCCATAAAAGCAGGAATGGATATGGGAATTGTAAATGCCGGACAGTTGGTAGTATATGATGAAATAGAACCTGAATTAAAAAAGTTATGCGAAGATGTAATTCTTAACAAGAATAATGCTAACAATGAAGCCACGGAAAAACTGATTGCCTTTGCAGAAACGGTAAAAACGAAAGGTAAGGTGGAAGTTAAAGATGAGAAATGGAGAAGTACATCTGTTGAAGAAAGATTGAAACATGCATTAGTAAATGGTATCACTGATTACATTGAAGCTGATACAGAAGAAGCCCGGTTAAAATATCCAAAGCCACTGGAAGTTATTGAAGGACCGCTGATGGCCGGAATGGATATAGTAGGAGATTTATTTGGCAGCGGTAAAATGTTTTTACCGCAGGTAGTAAAGAGTGCAAGAGTAATGAAAAAGTCAGTTGCTGTTCTTACTCCCTACATTGAAGCTGAAAAAGAAGAAAGAAAACAGGCACACCTTGCAGCAGGTACGGAAAATAATGAAGCTGCAGGGTCGGCAAAAATTTTAATAGCAACAGTAAAAGGTGATGTACATGATATTGGAAAGAATATTGTAGGGGTAGTACTTGGTTGTAATGGTTATGATATTATTGACCTGGGAGTAATGGTTCCTGCAGATAAAATTCTTGAAACTGCACAAAAAGAAAATGTTGATGTTATTGGTCTTAGTGGATTAATAACTCCTTCACTGGATGAAATGGTGCATATCGCCCATGAAATGAAACGCCGGGGAATGAAGCAGCCTTTGTTGATCGGTGGTGCCACTACCTCCCGCATGCATACTGCTGTAAAAATTGCTCTTCAATATGATCATGGCGTAGTTCATGTGTTGGATGCCAGCCGCAGTGTAACCGTTGTAAGTTCATTATTAAGTAATGAACAGAAACCTGCATTTTTATCAGAAATAAATAATGAGTACAATGCACTTCGTGAACAGTTTTTGAATAAGAATAAAAGCAAATCCTTCATTCCTTATTCCGAGGCCGTGATCACAAAAGAGTATTTTGATTGGAAGAATTATAAGCCTGTAAAACCTGCTGTGGAGGGAGTGAAAGTTTTAAAAGAATTTGATCTCGGTACCATTGCAAAATATATTGACTGGGGTCCTTTTTTTATCGCATGGGAAATGCCGGGTCGTTTTCCTGAAGTATTATCAGATAAAATTTTCGGAGTGGAAGCTAAAAGACTTTTTGATGATGCTCAAAAGCTGGTGAAGAAAATTATAGAAGAGAAATGGTTTATTGCAAATGGCGTTATTGGTTTCTGGCCTGCAAGCAGTAACAATGCAGATACTATAAGCCTGCAAACAAAAAACGGCGAAGTGAAATTGGAAATGCTGCGGCAGCAATTAAAGAAAGCCGTGGGACAGCCAAGTTTTTCTTTAGCAGACTTCATCTGCCCCTCAGAATTAGGTCAAGATTATATGGGTGCATTTGCAGTAAGTGTATTTGGTGCAAAAAAACATGTAGAGAAATTTGTTGCTGAACACGACGAATATAATAAGATTATGGTGCAAATATTAGCCGATCGTTTTGTAGAAGCATTTGCAGAATGCCTGCATGAAAAAACAAGAAAAGAATACTGGGGCTATTCGAAAAATGAAACCCTGACCAGTGAGCAACTTATAAAAGAAAAATACAAAGGTATTCGTCCGGCGCCAGGTTATCCTGCCTGCCCGGATCATACAGAAAAAATAAAATTGTTTGAATTATTAAATGCCCCTGAAAATATCGGTACAGAACTAACCGAAAGCCTAGCTATGAATCCTCCTGCTTCTGTTTGCGGCTGGTATATTGCACATCCGCAAAGTCATTATTTTGGAATTGGCAAAATACAACAGGATCAATTGGAAGATTATACAAAAAGAAAAGGAATCCGTATTGAAGAAGCAACTAAATGGCTGAGGCCGGTATTAGAGTAAATTTATTTTACCTAATTCTTCCTTCAATTGACCCGGATTTAAAAAATGAATCCCTTTAATTCCTAATTCCTCAGCGCTTTTTACATTTCTTAGATTATCATCAATAAAAACTGCCTGTAGTGGATTGATAGAAAATTTATCAATCAGTTTCTGATAAAAATCAGGAAAGGGTTTTCTTGTTTTCTCTTCTCCGCTAACTAACCGGCCATCGAACCAGTGTAAAAAATCATATCGCTCTAATGCTACAGGAAAAGTTTCTGCACTCCAGTTAGTAAGAGCATATGTTTTTAAACCTGGGTTTTGCTTTAACTCCCTGAGTATTTCAACTGTCTCATAGATGGGGCCACCTAGCATTTCTTCCCAACGTCCATAAAAATCACGAATAGGTTTTTCCCATTCCGGATGTTTTTTTACAAGATCTTCTGTTGCCTGTGAGAGAGGATATCCGGCATCCTGGTTTTCATTCCAATCATGCGTACATATATTTTCAAAAAACCAGTCTATTTCTACTTCCGTTTTAAAAATAGAACGATATACATATCGGGGATTCCAGTCTATCAATACTCCGCCAAGATCAAATATTATGGTGTTAATTGCCATATTGTTTTATTTTTTTTAACTCAGCTTCAGTTGCAGGAATCAGGCTGACGGCAGTACCACCACCCGGCCTTAAATTCAATTTTAATTTTGTTGCAGCATCTGCAATAAATTTTTCTATCACATATTTTTCAGGATTGTTTTTCCAGTCAGCATTTTCTGCATCCCTGTAAATGGTGGCAATATATTTTTTGCCTGCATCCAGAAAATTTAATTCTGTAGTAAAGCTCCTTGCATTTTCATCCGTTATGGCGCCCATAAACCAATTTGCTTTCTCTTTTGCTTTGCGGGCAATGATAATATAGTCACCCGGTTCGGCATCAATTATTTTGGTATCATCCCAATCTACTGCTACATCTTTTATAAATTGAAATGCATCCATTTTTGCTTCGTAATTTTCGGGCAGGTCTGCCGCCATTTGTAAAGGGCTGTACATGGTGACATATAAAGCCAATTGTTTGGCAAGTGTTGTGTGTACCTGTTCTTGCTTTGAAGAATTGTAATCACTCATTTTAATTTTAAAAATGCCCGGAGTATAATCCATTGGCCCGCCCATTAATCTTGTAAATGGCAAAATGGTTTCATGTTCCGGCATATTACCCATACTCCATGCATTGAATTCATTTCCTCTTGCAGCTTCGCAGGCAAGAAAATTGGGATAAGTGCGATGCAAACCTGTTGGGCGAACAGGTTCATGCATATCCACCATGATATGATAGTCGGCAGTTTTTTTCGCTACTCTTTCAAAATGCCTCACCATCCATTGCCCGTCATGATGTTCACCTCTTGGAATAATGCGGCCAACATATCCTGTTTTTACAGCATCATATCCATATTTCCTCATCAGGCGGTAGGCAGTGTCCATCCAGCGTTCATAATTAGTAACTGAACCGGAAGTTTCATGATGCATGATTATTTTAACGCCTTTTGCTTTTGCATAAGCAGTCAGCTCTTTTATATTAAAATCAGGGTAAGGGGTTACAAAATCAAATACATCTTCTTTCCAATTGCCAAACCAATCTTCCCATCCTGTATTCCATCCTTCCACCAGTATTCCATTGATTCCATTCTTTGAAGCAAAGTCAATATATTTTTTTACGTTAGCGGTATTGGCTCCATGCGTGACTTTTGTTGCCTGTTGTGAACCCACTTGTCCGCCACTACAATCCCAACTTGATTTACCAACATGCATTTCCCACCAAACACCAACAAATTTTTGCGGCTTTATCCAGGAAACGTCGGTAATTTTTGAAGGTTCATTCAGATTCAAAATCATTTTGGATGCTAATATATCAGTTGCTTTATCACTTACAATTATTGTACGCCATGGTGTAACAGCCGGCGCCTGCAGATAGGCTTTATTGCCAACTGCATCGGGAACAAGATGAGCATTAAAAGTAAAGGAAGATTTATCCAATACCAGGTTCATTGCCGGATAATTGATCAATGCTGCTTCATGAATATTGATGTACAAGCCATCGGAAGTTTTCATCATCAAAGGTGTTTGTACGGCATTTTTATCATAAAGAGTCCTTACTGCTATTTCCGTTACTTTTTCTCCACGGGTTGCATCTATTTCGCTGAGTTTTGTTGTGTAGTATCCGTATTCATTACTATCATAATCACCCGGTATCCAGAAAGCTTTATGATCTCCGGATAATGCAAATTGGGTTAATTCATCGGCAATAATAAAATGATTGAGTTTATCCTGTTTTGGAAATTCATAACGAAAACCAAGTCCATCGTTAAATACTCTGAAAATTATTTTTATTGTAATGCCGGAGCCCGATTGTTCTTTTAAATTTAAAACAAGCTGTTTAAAATTATTCCGGATAGAACTTTGTTCACCCCAAACAGGTTTCCATGTTTCATCCAGCAAAGTGGAATCTGTTGAAATAAGGGTAAACTTTATCAAAGAAACATCCGGCACTCTTAATTTAAATCCCAGGCCAGATGGAGCAATGACAGTTTTTCCTTTGTAAGTTAAACGGTAAACAAGATCTCCATTATCACGGTTATTCAATCCCAATTGTAAATTTCCATCAGGTGAATGAAGATTGATAAACTGATCAGCATATACAAATTGAAAAAGAGTAATTGCTAAAATTCCGGCAAATAATTTTTTGAACATAATGATTTAATTTTTTGATCATGAAGGTAAGAACTCTGGGTATAAAGAATGCAGTCAGCGTTTTTCAAAAAACCACCAGGATCGTTTTCGTGGTTTCACTTTATAATTCTTTCTGATATAAGTCCGGACATGAAGCATAGCTTCATCAAAATCATCTGTTAATAATACAAGAGAAAGATCTTCTTTTGAGATGGTTCCTTTTGCTACCATATGCTCCAGCATTTCCCATAAATCCTTATAATAATCCTTTCCAAAAAGTACAATAGGAAATTGGGTTACTGTTTTCGTCTGAACCAATGTAAGCGTTTCAAAAAATTCATCCATAGTACCAAAACCACCGGGCATAATAATAAATGCATAGGAATATTTAGTCAGCAAAACTTTACGAACAAAAAAATGCTCAAAAGTTATAAATTCATTCATATAAGGGTTGGGCTTTTGTTCAAGGGGAAGCCGGATATTGCAACCCACAGAAATGCCCCCCTGTTCAAATGCCCCCCTGTTAGCTGCTTCCATAATGCCAGGACCACCTCCTGTAATAGTTACAAAACCCATTTCCGCTATCTTTTTTCCAAATTCCCTTGCTGATTTGTAATAGATATTGTTTTCTTTAAATCTGGCAGAACCAAAGACTGTAATACAAGGCCCGATAAAATGAAGCCTTCGGAAGCCGCGGATAAATTGACGGAAAACCCTAAAGGCAAATAATAATTCAAATCCCCTGCTCTTGGGTCCTTCAAGAAAAACTTGTGATTTGGGAGCGATAATATGTTCAGATGTTTTCATAAAAAATATTTTCAGAATATTTAAAAATAATACAATTACACTCAATAGCCATTTTACTAAATCATGTACCTTGTTGTTTCAAATCATCAAATTTCAATGAGAATTATTTCATACAATGTAAACGGTATCAGGGCAGCCATTAATAAAGGATTTTTAGAGTGGTTGAAAACCAATCCTGCTGACATTATTTGTGTTCAGGAAACAAAAGCGATGAAAGAAAATGTAGATCATACAGTGTTTAACAAGATGGGGTATTATGATTACTGGTTCAGTGCACAAAAAAAAGGATATAGCGGAGTAGCAGTTTTTACAAAAATAAAACCTGATAAAGTTGAATACGGTAATGGGCATAGCTCTAGTGATGATGAAGGAAGAGTTATTCAACTTGATTTTGGCGATACCCGGTTGATCAACGCTTATTTTCCTTCCGGTACCAGTGGGGATGAGAGACAGGATTTTAAATATAAATGGCTGGATGAGTTTTTTGTTTGGCTAAGTAAACTTAAAAAGAAAAATCCAAAACTTATTCTTTGCGGTGATTACAATATTGCTCATGGAGAAATTGATATACATGATCCAAAAGGGAATAAAAAATCTTCTGGTTTTTTACCGGAGGAAAGAGAATGGATGACAAAATTTTTTGAAAGCGGCTGGATTGATACTTTCCGGTCATTTCATCCCGAACCACATCGCTATAGTTGGTGGAGCCAGCGTTTCCCCAGTGTAAGGCTCCAGAATAAAGGATGGAGAATTGATTATATAAATGTTTCAGAGAAGTTAAAAAAGAATTTAAAAGATGCAGACATTTTTCCGGATATAAAACATTCAGATCATTGTCCGGTGTATCTGGAAATAAAATAATTCAATGATCATTTATAATGTTACCGTAAAAATTGACTGGGCCATTCATGATGCATGGGTATCATGGATGAAAAATGAGCATATGCCGGATGTGGTGGCTACGGGATGTTTTTCCAATTCTCAACTTATGCGGATACTGGATGTAGATGAAAAGGATGGACCCACTTATGCAGCTCAATATTTTGCGGTAAGTAAGCCGGACTATAATCGATATATTAAATTCCATTCAATACAAATGCGGCAAAAATCTTTTGATCTTTGGGGAGAGCAATTCATTGCCTTCCGGAGCCTAATGCAGATTGTGCAATAGCTGTGGATAAGAAAACAAGTATTTTACTGCATGAAATTTTATAAACCTCTTCCTCTAAAACCCTTTAGGGACAAGCCTTCTGAAAGATATACCCTGAAATTCAGTATGGGCAAGAATTTTGAAGGACAATAAAGTTTATAACGCTTTATTCATCCATCCTGATTTATTCTCTGTTGCTTATCCCATGCGGCTTCGGCCTGATTTTAATGTGCTGAAAAAAACAAGAAATAAATTTTGTTGGAATGTAAAACCGTCTAAATTTGTTGCCGTTACTAAATCATCAAATAAATTACTATGAACAAAGCTGAATTAATCAACAAGATCGCCGATGATACCGGCGTAACAAAAACACAAGCCAACGCTGGTATTGATTCTTTTATTGAAGCAGTTACTAAAACTCTTAAAGGGGGCGGTAAAGTTACTTTGGTAGGTTTCGGTACCTTCTCAGTTTCTAAGAGAAAAGCACGTAAAGGTCGCAACCCTCAAACTGGTGCAGAAATAAATATCAAAGCCAGAAAAGTTGCACGTTTTAAAGCTGGTAAAGATTTAGCTGGTAAACTGTAATTCTATTTCCAACTATTTCGAAAGCCCCGGACATACGGAACTATACTTTTTCTGGTTTATACGTTCGATGTGTTTCCGGGGCTTTCCTATGATATAATATTATTCATTAATCAATTAAATTATTTTTTATGGGAAGAGGTGATAAAAAAACTAAAAGAGGAAAAATTGCAATGGGTTCTTTTGGAAAAAGCCGACCAGCCAAAGCGAAGAAAGCATCGAAGAAAAAGTAATTTGAAATTAGGAATTTGGAATTAGTTTTTATGCTTTAGTTAATTTCCCAAATTACTAATCACAAATTCCCAATTCCCAATCAAGGTGCCAATCTTTCAATAACCCACTTCCCATCATCCTGCAAGGTATATTGAATGCGGTCATGAAGACGGCTGGGCCTGCCTTGCCAAAATTCAATTACCACGGGTTTTACCAGATAACCACCCCAATAGGGCGGACGTTGTATATCGGTACCTTCCAGTTGATTAACCAGTTTATGGAATTTTTCATCAATCCATTTTCTGTCTTCGATAACCCTGCTTTGGGGTGATGCCCAAGCACTAATCCTGCTGGCTTCAGGTCGGCTCTTATAATATTCTTCGCTTTCTTTACTGCTTACTTTTACAACTATTCCTGTTATACGTACCTGCCGTTCCAACTCCTTCCAGAAAAATACAAGGCAGGCTTTAGGGTTTTCAGCAAGTTGTTGACCTTTATAACTTTCGTAGTTGGTAAAAAATACAAACCCTTTTTCGCTAAACTCCTTTAACAAAACAACCCGTGCGGAAGGCAGACCATCGGGAGAAGCAGTAGCAAGTGTCATTGCATTTACTTCGCCAATCTTTGAATGTATGGCTTCATCCCACCATTTTTCAAATTGTCTTACAGGATTGATATCAACCTCTTTTTCCGATAATTTTTCGTACGTATATTCTCTTCTTATTTCGGCAATATTTATACTCATAATTATTTTTCATTCGAGGCAAAGTTAAACCAGAGATAAATAAAAAAAAGCTCCAGTCCGAGCTTTTAATATATGATTTTAATCAAGGTAAATTTATAACCTGCTGTTATGCTTTTCCTTAAGCTCATCTCTTTCTACTGATACAATATTCAGAATACTCTCCAACTCGCCAATCTTCTTTAATTGACTTTCCAGTTTCTTATTTGATTCTGACATCTGTTGCAGATCATTGGTAAGTTCTTCCAGGTAAGCAACTTTTTTCTGAAGCTGCTGCCGTTGTTGATTAGCCTCATGCAATTTATCTTCCGTCTTTGCCAACTCTATTTTAATGCTTTGGTTCTCCTGCAAATAATGATTTACCTTATTTTTTGATTCATCAAGGTCACGGGCCATTTTATAGTAAGATTCCTGCAAATCATCATATTCTATACTCACCATTTTTGATGATGTAAGTTGCGATTCCAGTTTCTGGATCTTGCTTTGCAGTAAATTAAAATCATTATAAGCATTATCCAACAAAGAGGTCATTTCCTTTGTCAGGTGTTCTTTTTGTTTTACCTGGTTGATCTCGCTTTCTTTTTCTTCCAGCAGGTATTTAAGATCATTGATCTGGGTATTGAGCTCCTTATTACTGCGCTGTATTTCCAGATTCTTTTCCTCTGAGTCTTTAATTACATCAACCTGCTCCAATAAAAGGCTGATTTTTTCATTATGTTCAAGGAGACTTTGTTGTGCACGACGAAGTTGTTCATAATAATCTGATCTGCCATCGTCCGAAGGTTTACTATTTTTTGAACTGGCCAGTTCATTATTAAGTTTTCGAACCTGGTTTTTCAGTTCTTCAATTTCAATCTGGTATATTTTACTATTTTCTTCCGCTTCAAACAAGCGATGCTTAAATTCATCCAGCTCTTTATTTTTGGCGTCAATTTCATTCAGGTATTTCATTTTCCATTCACCAATACTATTGCCGGGGTTTGGAGTTTCTTCCATCATTTTATTCAGATTCCGGCGGCTGGTAATAAAAAAATGAATAACCACCCCAACTACGATAGCAGAAATAAAAAGGAATACAATTTCAAAAACTGATAAAGTAAGATTTCCCATATGATATTCTATGAATTGAAACTAATAAAATTTTACCAATTTTATTTTTTAAGTTTTTCACAGGGCGGCAGAATCTATGCGCAAATAGAAGTCTGTATGATACTAACAAAAAGGAAATATTCTAATCAAGTCAATCAGCAAGGTTAAGTCAATGATGCCTTTGGAAAACCAAAGTAACTGCAAGCGATTTTACAGGAATCTATCAGCTTTTTATCAGGCGGTCACTAAGGTACCAACCCGGTCTCCCGTAACTACTCTAAGAAGGTTGCCGGGTTTATTCATATCAAAAACAATAATCGGAAGATTATTCTCCATGCAAAGTGTAAAAGCCGTCATATCCATTACCCGCAGATTTTTGCTGAAACATTCAGCAAAAGAAATTTTGTCAAACTTCTTTGCAGTAGGATCTTTTTCTGGATCGGAAGAATAAATACCATCCACTCTTGTGCCCTTTAAAATAACATTGGCATTGATCTCTATTGCTCTTAATGATCCCGCAGTATCGGTAGTAAAATATGGATTGCCGGTACCGGCGCCAAAGATTACTACTCTCCCTTTTTCCACGTGCCGGATCGCCCTTCGACGGATATAAGGTTCTGCAATCTGTTCCATTTTAATGGCGCTAAGCAGTCTTGTAAAAACTCCAACTTTTTCCAGCCCTGCCTGAAGTGCCATTCCATTAATTACAGTAGCCAGCATGCCCATGTAATCACCATGAGCTCTTTCAATTCCGGTTTCCGTTTCGTTCATACCACGATAAATATTTCCTCCCCCAATGACAATGGCAACCTCTACTCCAATTTCTGTAAGCTGCTTAATATCCTGGGCATATTGGGCAATGACATTATTATCAAAACCAAAATTTTTGTCCCCCATTAAAGATTCACCGGAAAGTTTCAGAAGAATGCGTTTGTATTTTGGAACCATGTGCCGATTGCAGATTTTAGATTTTAGTCCCGATAACTGTCGGGATCAGATTGCGCTGCGAAGATAAGGGTAATAATAATTATGTTGCCGGCTTAGATAATTCGTATCAGCGCTTATTGTTTTGTACACTGCTTCCTTCAGAGCTTTGATTGAGCTTTGCGTTTAAATGGTAAAATAGAACTTCGGCATTTTTGATTTTTCGTGATTTGCCTTTTATTTTTTTAAATCCGATTTTGAATTTATTCTCCTATCTATGTAACTTTATTTTCTTCTTCAACCTTGTTAAATGCCTATCCGATATATTTATTCGGCTCTTGGAAAATTTTTTCTTTTTCAGACTCTTTCTAAAACATCTGTTATATGAAAAATAATTTTGCAATTATTATCTTGTTTTTTGCCCTTCTGTTTTATACTTGCAACGAGAGCAAAAAACCATCAAAATCGCAAGCAGAAAAAGCCATTAAATATGCATTTGAAGATTCGAAAATCATCTGGTTAGGTATAAACAGAAGTTATGACGGAAAAGTAGAAATTCATGATATAAAAGGTTATAAGGACGAACCCGTAAATGCAGTTAAACTTGGAATAAGCCCAGATAGTGTTTCGTTAATACAGGCAAAGTCTGAAAAAGAAGGAGTCTTTATTTCATCGGCTACTCTGGTTTATGAAGAGTATATAGGAGAAATAAAACTTCCACAGGATACGGTTGGAGCTATTTTTACATTATTCAAAGAAGGAAATGAATGGCGTGCATTTCCTCTTTCACAAATCCTTAAAATAAAAAAATAGAAGGTGTTTTTTGCTCCTCAGTTTACCCCTATCCGGCATAATCATTTTCTTGCTTTCATAAAATACATCACTGTAAACTTCGCAAGCAATAAAATAAAAAAAGGAATCAAAATGATTCCCTGATTAATAATTTTGAGCAAATATTTTAGCCCAATGCCACTCTCTTAAATGCAGTAATTTTCACATCACCCGAATCTTTCAGGTAATCACCAACGGACTTACCTGCATCTTTTACAAAAGCCTGTGCAGTTAAAGTTTGTTCTTTAAAGAAAGCTCCCATTTTACCATCTGCAATTTTTGCCAGCATTTCATCCGGCTTCCCCGCCATCTTGGGGTCTTGCTTCATCAGTTCCATGATAATACCTTTTTCCCGGACAATTACTTCAGCTGGAACAGAAGCGGCATCAATAGCTACGGGGTTCAATGCAGCAATCTGCATGGCTACATCTTTACCTGCTTCAGCAGCTTCTTTGTTTAAGCCAACCAACACACCAATTCTATATGCACCGTGAATATAGGATGCAACATACTCTGCATCTATTCTTTCAAATTTGGTCACACCAATTTTTTCTCCAATGGAAGCCAGCTTATCATTTACCAGTTCTGCTACTGTTGAATTACCGGCTTTAATAGACATTAATTCTTCAAGGCTTTTTACACTGCTGGCAATGGCAGCATCAGCAATACTTTGACCAAATGCAACAAAGTCTTTGTTTTTGCTAACGAAATCAGTTTCGCAGCTTACACAAACTACAATACCAGATTTATGATCATTAGTTGTCTTTGCAATGACCACTCCTTCTTTTGCTTCGCGGTCACTTCTTTTTGCAGCTACTTTTTGTCCTTGTTTTCTTAACCAGTCAATGGCAGCTTCAAAATCACCATTGGTTTCTGTTAATGCCTTACGGCAATCCATCATGCCGGCGCCTGTCATCTGACGCAGCTTATTTATATCCTGTGCACTTATTGCTATTGTTGACATAATTAATTTACCCCAAACCCCTAAAGGGGCTTTTAATAATTTAATAATATAGATTACTCTCCATGTGTTTTGAACTCTCCAAACTCCCCTTTAGGGGATGGGGGTTTACCTGTTACTTGTTCTTTTTGGACTACTTGGTGTACGACGTCTAGGCTGACCGGGGCCACGCATTTTACCCCCACGACCACCTTCTGATTGTGCTTCAGCTTCCAATCTTGCCGCTTTCTTTTCATTTTCATCTGCACCAGTTGTATCATCTGTTTCTTCGTCTTTAGCCGCCTGGCGTTCTGCCAAACCTTCTGCAATGGCTGCAGTAATATATTGTGTAATGATGGCTATCGATTTTGTAGCATCATCATTCGCCGGAACAGCAAAATCAACTTTATTAGGATCGCAGTTGGTATCCACCACACCAAAAGTGGAAATACCAAGGCGTTTTGCTTCTGCTAATGCAATATGTTCATGGCCGATATCTACAATGAATAATGCTGTTGGAATGCGACTCAACTGAGCAATACCGCCCAGTACTTTTTCCATTTTTTCTTTATCGCGGCTTAAAGTAAGGCGTTCTTTCTTTGTAATACTTTCAAAAGATCCATCATTAAGCATTTTATCAATACTCTGCATTTTCTTCACACTTTTACGTACAGTATTAAAGTTGGTAAGCATACCTCCCAGCCAACGCTCAGTAACAAAAGGCATATTTACTTTCTGGGCACATTCTGTAACAATATCTTTCGCTTGCTTTTTGGTTCCAACAAAAAGTATCTTCTTGCCGCTGCGTGCAATTTGTTTTAAAGCAACAGCCGTTTCCTGAAGACATTCAACAGTTTTGTTCAGGTCAATAATGTGAATTCCTTTCTTTTCGGCAAAGATGTAAGGAAGCATCTTGGGATTCCACTTCTTACGCAGGTGACCAAAATGTACGCCGGCATCGAGAAGTTGCTGTTGTAATGAAGTATTATTTTCCATTGTAAAATTTGAAATTTAAAATTTGTACTTGCAAATTGAAATTAACGTTTACTGAACTGGAAGCTTCTTCTGGCTTTTTTATGACCGAACTTCTTACGTTCAACAGATCTTGGATCACGTTTCAGAAGACCGGCTGCTTTCAATACCGGGCGAAACTCAGGATTAATTTCAATCAAAACACGGGAAATGCCCAGCATAGCTGATTCTGCTTGTCCTTTTACACCACCACCTGATGCGTTGATCTTAATATCATACTTATCCGCCACCTCAACAGTTTTTAACGGACGGATAACCTGGTTTTGTAAATACACCAGTGAAAAATATTCCTTATAGTCTTTGTTATTTACCGTGATCTTGCCGCTTCCTTTTGAAACGAATACACGGGTCACAGCTTCTTTACGACGACCAACTCCGGTTTTTTGTTTTTCCATTTTTATTTTAGCTTTTTGCTATTGGTTATTAGCTTTTAGCTCATGGCTAATGGCTAACAGCTAATAGCTGTTTTTAAAATTTCAATTCTTTAGGTTGTTGTGCTCCGTGCTGATGAGCAGCGCCAGCATAAACAAAAAGTTTTTTATACATTTTCCGGCCAAGGCGATTTTTGGGTAACATCCCTTTTACAGCTCTTTCAATAACTGCTTCCGGACGACGAGTCAATAAATTTCTTGCTGTTTCCTGCTTCAAACCACCAGGGTATCCGCTAAACGTATCAAATAACTTTTGATCCAGCTTTTTCCCTGAAAACAAAACTTTATCTGCATTGATTACAATTACATAATCGCCGGTATCAACGTGAGGAGTATAGTATGCTTTGTTTTTGCCACGTAATACTGCAGCAATTCTTGCACACATACGTCCTACGGTTTGATTGGTGCCGTCTACAACATACCAGTTATGTTTTACGGTAGCCGCATTTGCATGTTTGGTTGTAAAATGTTGTGTACTCATATTATTTTTCTTCTTTTATTGATGCCCACCGCCATCCCGATGAACTAAAATTTTGGGCGGCGAAGATAGGTCTGAGTGTAGTGAATTTCCAAAATTTAAGCAACCTATTTTTTATCGAACCCTTATAAAAGCCTGGAATTCAATAAAAATATAGTCAGCTTTCTTAAATACTCAGGATTCTCGTTTATATTTATTTAAAAAATCAACCATGTCATCTCATAAACTCAACAGAACTTCTTTTGGCGATCCAAAAAATTCAGGCAACCTAATGACAATTGAAGAAGCTTATATATTATTAAATGAATGGGTGCCTAATGAACGTCTTCGCCTGCATATGAAACAGGTAGCTGCTGTAATGAAAGCATGGGCAATTGAAAAAGAAAATGCAGATGAAAAAACTGCTTTGAAATGGGAACTATCGGGTTTACTTCATGATGCCGATTGGGAAAAACATCCCGATGAGCATTGTCGTATTATTATTGAAGAGCTTGAAAACAGAAATATTGATCCTGATATCATTCATTGTATTGCCAGTCATGGTCCAGGATATTTTGGAGTAGAACCTTCTAATATAATGGATAGAATGATTTATGCTTTTGATGAGCTTTCAGGATTTATTCATGCAGCTGCACTTATTCGACCAACCCGATATGAGGGCCTTGAAGTAAAAAGTGTAATGAAAAGATTGAAGACGCCTTCCTTTGCTGCGCAGGTTAACCGGAATGATATTAATGATGCTATTTCACGAATTGATAATTCGATAGAAGAAATTATACAATTCATCATTGATCATCAAAAGACTGTGTCCTGATCATATTCTTTTCTTCAAAAAAATTTAACTCCCCTTTAAACTCTGGTATGTGAGTTTGGTCACAAATCGTGGCTATGTAATCCTGACCCTTTTAAAAAACTATTATTTCACCAAAAACTCATTTTTATGAGAAGACTCTACCCATTTATAACCGGGTTGTTGATCAGCCTGGTTACGTTGAAGACTATTGCACAGCCGAACATAAACAATCATACATTTTCTGAAAGCTATGCTTACGACAATGTAAATAATTCTTTTATAAATGTTCCTGAAGTACCTGTAAATCCGGTAATATCCGCGAATGAATTTTCGGGTGAAACAGAAATAACCTGCAAGGCTGATTTTGAAATTAACCTCACACCCAATTTTTTTCTTTACAAAAAATTTACGGCCATTCCCTGGCATAGTGAACAAAAAAAACCTGTTTACATCTGCTGGAAATTCGGAGATGGCAGAGATACCTGTATTCAATATTCAAATACAGACCCTGGGCCTTATATAATAGTTCACCATTATGAACGCCCAGGCAAATATGATGTTTGTATAAAAATTTTATATGAAGGAGGATGTGAATCATATAAATGTAAAGGAGTTGTAGTAGATGAAGAATGCCGTGCTGATTTTGAAAAATTGATTCTCTATCCCGGAACAAATCTACTTTACACTACATTCAAAGCTTTGCCAGGGAGCGGTGGCAATAATAGACCTAAAACTATTTGCTGGACGTTTGGGGATGGAAAAGATACTTGTATTCAATATCCGGAAAATTTTACCGGAGCATATCTTGTAAGACATAAATATCATGAGGCTGGTATATATGAAGTTTGTGTGAAGATTATATACTATGGAGATTGTGAAGCAAAAAACTGTAAAAAAATCCGGATAGGAAGAAGAGAAGAATGTAAAACTGATTTTGAAAAACTTCCGTTAACTAGCACTTACAATCCATCAATTGCAGTTTATAAAGCATTGCCTTGGCATAGCAATAACAAAAAGCCAAAAACAATTTGCTGGACGTTTGGCGATGGAAAAGACACCTGCATCACTTATCCGGAAAATTTTACCGGTAAATATCTTGTTTATCATATTTACCGTGAACCCGGATACTATGAAGTATGTGTAAAAATTACTTACCAGGGCGGTTGTGAATCATATAAATGTAAATGGATAAAGATAGGAAGGCCGGATGAATGCAAAGCAGATTTTGAAAGAATTCCTATTGTAAATTCTGATCATCCATTGATTGCTGGATTTAAAGCAATTCCCTCTCACAACAACAATAAACATCCAAAAATTATCTGTTGGACGTTTGGTGATGGCAGAGACACCTGTGTGGAATATGCTCAGAATTTCTCCGGCCCATATGTCATTCGTCATGAGTATAGTGCCCCGGGTACGTATACCGTATGTGTAAAAATCATCTACTATGGCGGCTGTGAGGCAAAAAAATGTAATCCAATAGTCGTAAAAAGACCAGATGAATGCCGTGCTGATTTTGAGAAACTACGAGTTACTGCCACAAACTATCCTTTGACGGTTTATTATAAAGCACTACCCTGGAATAATAATAATAAAAAACCAAAAGAAATATGTTGGAAGTTTGGTGATGGAAAAGACACCTGTATCACCTATCCTGAAAATTATACAGGCGTTTATGCAGTAAGACATGAATACAAGGAGCCAGGAAAATATGAGGTTTGTATTGTTATCCATTATTATGGAGGATGTGAAGCGAAAAATTGTAAACAAATTGTTATAGAAAGGCCGGATGAATGTCGTGCTGACTTTGAAAAGATTCCTGTTAATGCAACAAGCGGCCCATTTATTGTTTATTATAAAGCGCTACCCTGGAATAATAACAATAAAAAGCCAAAAGAAATATGCTGGAAGTTTGGTGATGGAAAAGACACCTGCATCACTTATCCTGAAAATTATACAGGTGTTTATGCAGTAAGACATGAATACAAAGAACCCGGGAAATATGAAGTTTGTATTGTTATCCATTATTATGGCGGTTGCGAAGCAAAGAATTGTAAACAAATTGTAATAGAAAGACCGGATGAATGTAAGGCTGATTTTGAAAAGATACCTGTTACAACTGCCAATTATCCTCTGGCTGTTTATTATAAAGCTTTACCATGGAATAGTAACAATAAAAAACCAAAAGAAATATGCTGGAAGTTTGGCGATGGAAAGGATACTTGTATAACTTATCCTGAAAACTATACCGGTGTTTATGCAGTAAAGCATGAGTATAAGGAGCCGGGAAACTATGAAGTTTGTATTGTTATCCATTATTATGGTGGTTGCGAAGCAAAGAATTGTAAACAGATAAAGATTGGCAATCCTCTTGAGTGTAAGGCAGATTTTGAAAGAATTCCTGTAGTATCTACAAACAATCTTCTGAATGTTGCTTTTAATGCTTTGACCTCAGAAATCAATAATAAGAAGCCTGTCTATATATGTTGGAAATTTGGTGATGGAAAAGATACCTGCATTCAGTATGGTCTTGATTTTACCGGTCCATATATAGTTCATCATACTTATAATGCACCCGGAAATTATGAAGTATGTATAAAGATTCTTTATGACGGAGGATGTGAAGCGAAAAATTGTAAGTATATTAAAGTGGAAGGCATTGGTGAATGTCATGTAAAGCTATTTGAACTGACTCCTTCCATCAACAGTCTTGTTCGTGGTTTCTATGCTTCAACGTGGACAAGCGATAACAAAAGGCCTGTTCGTGTATGCTGGTATTTTGGAGATGGTAATGATACTTGTGTTCTTCTTAATTCAATATCGCTATTTCCCGGACTAATTATACGCCATATTTATCCGGCACCAGGGGTTTACAAAGCATGTGTAAAAATATTGTTTGAAGGCGGATGTACTACTTACGATTGCATAGAAATTATAATAAGACCTGTTACTAATGCCTGTGGTGGGTATATGACTGATTCTCTTATATCTCCACGAACATTTAAGTTCAAAGGTTATGCAATCCATAATCTGAATGATCCTGTAGCGGGTTATAGCTGGACGTTTGGTGATGGCAGTTCGGCAACCGGAAATGTAGTAACACATACTTACAATCAACCGGGCGCCTATGAAATTTGCCTCACAATTAAAACAGAGCATGGTTGCGAAACAAGAATCTGTAAAAAAATAAATGTCCCGGATAATACACAATCCGTATTACAATTGTCACCTAATCCTGTAGTAAACGAGTTACATGTATTGTTTTATTCAACACACACTGAATCAGTGAATATAAGAATTGTGAATGCTTATGGAGTGATTGTGAGAAATTATATACGTAATGCCATCATAGGGGCAAATAACTGGGATTTGGATGTAGCCACACTTACACCAGGTGCTTATACTTTATATATACAATCACCCAACCAGTTATCGAGCCAGTTGTTTATTAAAAACTAAATAAAGAAAAGTCAGGGCTACCTAAAGCCAGGCCGCTGCGTCCGTAAGGATGGGCGGCTTTTTTTTGTTATCTTTCTTACTAAATCTTTTTCTTTTCAAATTACTAATCATCGGCATTCATTAGTAAAAATAAAACATAGATTTTCAATACATTTGAATCTCTTAACTCCAGAAAATGAAATTAAAACTAGTTGCCCTCCACGTTTTCTGTTTGCTGGTTTTAATCTGTAATGCACAGGATGCCTGGAAAATTGTTACTGCTAAAATTGACCCTTCAAATTATTACGGGGTAACGGTTGCCAATGGCATGATAGGAATCGTTTCCTCACCAGAACCTTTTAAAGTGAAAGATGTGGTGTTGGCCGGTGCTTATGATCTTTATGGCCGTGGTAGAGTAAGTAATTTTTTAAAAAGCTTCAACCTGCTGAATATGTATCTCGAAGTAGATGGAAAAAGAATAGATGCAAAAGTAGTTTCCAATATGCAACAGGAACTGGATATGAGAAAAGCCTCTTTTACTACTTCATTTGACTACGGAGACAAAGCATCTGTGTCTTATACCTATTATTCACTCCGGCATCTTCCTTATACTGTATTAATGGATGTAACAATCACAGCAAAAAAAGACATCAGCATTACCAGTGCCAGTGTAATGGAAGCTCCGGATGCATTGAAAGATGTTCAGAATTATTATAATGAAATTGACAGGCCGCATGTAGTAATCAGTTTACTTACCTCCACCGCAAAAAGCCCGACAGGAAAATTACTGATGTGTGCAAGTAATACATTTTTATTCAGTGAAAAACATGGTGAGGAGCCGAGGGTGATTCATGAAATGTGGGATAACAATATGCACCTGATGAAATTCAGTAAAAAAATAAAAGCTGGTGAAACCTACCGCTTCTCCATTGCCGGCTCATCTATTACCTCCGCTCATCATAATGATCCTTTGAACGAAGCTGAGAGGGCAACTATTTTTGCAAAACTGGAGGGAAGAGAAAGGCTCATCAGTTTTCATACAAAAGCATGGGAAGAATTATGGAAGAGTGATATCATTATCGAAGGTGATGCACAATCACAGCAGGATGTTCATAGTATGCTGTATCATCTTTATGCTTTTTCAAGAGAAGGAACTGCTTTGTCCCCCTCCCCAATGGGATTGAGTGGTTTGGGCTATAATGGTCATGTATTCTGGGATACAGATTTATGGATGTTTCCTTCAGTTCTGGTGTTGCATCCTGAAATAGCAAAAAGCATGATGGAGTATCGTTATCAGAGACTGGATGCAGCAAAGAAAAATGCTTTCAGCAAAGGATATAAAGGAGCAATGTATCCATGGGAAAGTGCAGAAACAGGCGTGGAAGAAACTCCGGTATGGGCATTAAGCGGACCATTTGAACATCATATCACTGCCTGTGTGGGAATTGCTGCCTGGAATTATTATTGTGTTACTCAAGACAAACAATGGTTGAAGGAAAAGGGATTTCCCATCTTATCTGCTACAGCAGATTTTTGGGCAAGCAGGGTTGAAAGAAATGGCCCAGGTAAATACGATATAAAAAATGTAGTGGCTGCAGATGAGTGGGCGGAGAATGTAGATAACAATGCATTTACCAATGCTGCCGCAATATCAAATCTTCATTTTGCAACTGAGGCTGCAAAAATTTTAGCGGTAATACCGGATGCAGATTGGATGAATGTAGCAAATAATATTCCTATTTTAAAAATGACAGATGGTGTAACGAAAGAGCATGCAACTTATAGTGGAGAAGGAATAAAACAAGCTGATGTGAATCTCCTGGCTTATCCATTAAAACAAATCACCGATACAAATCAAATAAGGAAGGATTTAATATTTTATGAAACAAGAGTACCTGATGAAGGGACGCCTGCCATGACACAGGCGGTATTCGCTACATTATATGCAAGACTCGGTGAAGCTGAAAAAGCTTATCACTGGTTTAAAGAAGCTTATACTCCCAACCTTAATCCACCATTCAGGGTAATAGCAGAAACAAAAGGAGGCACCAATCCTTATTTTGCAACAGGAGCAGGAGGGATCTTACAATCATTGCTTATGGGCTTTGGAGGATTAGATATAACTCCAATTGGAATAGCACAATTAAAAACCTCATTACCTAAACAATGGAAAAGCCTTACGCTAACAGGTGTTGGCACTCAAAAAAAGACTTATATAATTAAATAGTAGTTATTATCTTTATCAGCTTGAAAAAACTGGCTGCCATATTTATTTTATGCACCCTGCTGTTTAATATAGTGGGCTATCGCTGGATGTTTACTTATCTGGAAAATAAGGCAACCGCAAATCTTGAACAAAGAATTGACGCCGGAACTTTTTCAGATGAACAGTTGGTTGAAATAAAGATTCCCCTGAATATGCCTTATTATTCAGATAAGGAATATCAATCTGCTTATGGAGAAACAGAATGGAACGGGCAGCATTACCGTTATGTGAAAAGAAAGATCAGTGGCAATACATTGTATCTCCTTTGCATACAAAACCCGGATAAGAATAAAATTATTTCCGAAAAAAATAATTTTACCAAAGCAGCAAATGATACCCAGCAGAATAATTCTCCGGTTAAACAACCAACCTCTGTTTTAAAAATTGTTTTAAGTGAATATATTTCCCAGGAAAATTCAAGGTCCGAATCAGTTCAACAGCTTTCTTCTTCAAAAAAATATTTAACCGATTCAAATCTTATTTCACAGTTTGATCCTCTAACTGCCTCTCAGCCTCCGGAAGAAATTGGGTTTTGCATAATTTGATTTCCGTTTACCCATTTCTTAATATTCTCAATTTAAATAATTATGAAACAAATTAGGGCTTTGCTGCCTGTATTGTTATTTGCAATTTTCAGTTGTAATCAAAAAACCGGTAGCGATAATAAAAAAATATTCAATGACGCATTTCTTTATTCTAAGACAGTAAAGAAGCTGAACGATGTAGTATTGGAAAATAATTTTCCGCCTATGATTGCCAACCGGAACTATACATATGCAACAATCGCAGCATATGAATGTGTTGTAGCCGGGGACTCCTCCTACCAAACTTTATCAGGGCAAATAAAGCATATGCCCGCCATGCCAAAACCTGAATCCGGAAAAGCAATAGATTTTTCATTGGCGGCATTGTTGTCCTTTACCAAAGTTGGCAATGCAGTAACTTTTCCTGAAGGCAGTATGATGGCCTATTATGATTACCTGAAAAAAATGTCCGATAGTATCGGTATGTCATCATCAGTATTAAAAAACACAATCGACTTTTCTGACAGCATTAGTAACGCAATTCTCAATTGGAGCAAAAAAGATAATTATGCCCAAACCAGAAGCGCTGAAAGATATACGGTACAGAATGATGCAGAAGGTCGCTGGGTGCCAACACCTCCCATGTATGCTACAGCGGCAGAACCACATTGGAGAGAAATCAGAACAATGATTTTGGATTCAGCTTCACAGTTCATGCCGCCCCGTCCACCTCAGTATGATATAAAAAACAAAAACAGCATTTATTATAAAGCGCTGATGGAAGTAAAAACCATCGGCGAAAATCTGACAGAAGAACAAAAACACATTGCTGATTTCTGGGATGATAATCCTTTCAATATGAATGTAACCGGTCATGTGATGTTTGCTACAAAAAGATTTTCACCTCCGGGTCACTGGATGAACATTGTGGGCATTGGGGCAAAAACGGCTAATGCAGATTTCAATACAACTGTAGCAGCTTATGCAGAAACGTCCATTGCTTTGTTTGATGCATTTATCAGTTGCTGGGATGAAAAATACAGAAGTAATTATGTTCGCCCCGAAACTGAAATAAATAAGGTTGATGAAAACTGGCATCCTTATATTCAAACACCTCCTTTTCCATCTTATACCAGCGGACATGCCACTAACTCGGCTGCTGCTGCTGAAGTAATGACGAAATGGTTCGGAGATCATCTATCCTTCACCGATACTTCATTGCTTGAGTTTGGAATAAAAAACAGGGAGATAAAATCTTTCCGTGGCGCTGCGCAGGAAGCAGCAATGTCAAGATTATATGGTGGCATCCATTATCGCTTCGATAATGATAACGGAGCTAACGCTGGAAAAAAACTGGGAGAATTTATTGTGTCCCGGTTAAAATTGAAAAAATAATTTTTTAAAACGAAAACCAAAATTATAAATCATGAAACGCATTTATATTTTATTATTAATCCTAACAATATTTGTAAACCAGAAATCAAAAGCACAAGGTTGTGTAGCGATTAAAGGAACTGCAGGAATTTGCAGCCGACCCTCTGATGCAAAAGGTTGGGAGCTGAATTTCAATAACCGTTATTTTAAATCTTACAAACATTTTGTAGGTGCAGTAGAGCAGAAACAAAGGGTTAAAGAAGGAAGTAATGTAATTAATCAAGCATACGAACTGGATATTACAGCTACACGGGCTATTAATTCTAGATGGTCGATTGCAATGACATTGCCAATTCTTGATTTTTCCCGCTCTTCTTTATATGAACATGACGGCGCAACAAGACATACCACTCATTCCTTTGGCGTCGGTGATGTGCGGTTCTCTGCTTACTGTTGGATGTTTGATCCAAAAACTTCACATAAAGGAAACCTTCAACTTGGACTGGGAATAAAATTGCCAACCGGTAACTATAATTACATGGATTACTTTTATAAAAAAGCAGATTCAAGTGTTCTTGGACCTGTTGATCAATCCATTCAGCCAGGTGATGGCGGTACAGGTATAACTTTTGAGGTGAACAGCTTTTATAATTTCAGTCATAAGCTGGGTGTATACGGAAGTTTTTTCTACCTCAGCAATCCACGGGAAGTAAATGGCACATCCACAACAAGGGGTGGTACTGCATCGGCAACTGCAAAAAAATACAATACAGATGTAATGAGTGTACCTGATTTGTTTATGACCCGTGCCGGGGTAAGTTATATGATTCATCGATTTAATTTTTCCGGCGGCGTACGTATTGAAGGACTCCCATCAAAAGATCTTATTGGTGGTAGCAGAGGTTTCAGAAGACCCGGGTATATTATTTCTGCAGAACCGTCAATTACTTACGTGGCTAAGAAAACCAGTTTTAATATTGCTGTTCCATTTGCTTTAAAAAGAAACCGGACTCAAAGTGATTCAGACAAGCGTCGCACGGCTGCTACAGGCACACATGTGCAGGGAGATGCAGCATTTGCTGATTATCTTATCAGCTTTGGTATGACTATTCGTCTTTAAACTAATTATTGAATTTGATGTAAGAGACTTAGTAAAGAAGTCTTCTTTCCATCATTTGTATTACAATTAAAATCTTTCAAATCATTTTTATGAAAACATTTATAAATTATAAGAATCGTTTTGTTATTGCAGCATTACTTGCTATGATATCAATAGCGTTATCTGCACAAACTGATATTGATGGAATCATGATGGAAAAAAGTGGTTTTTGTGTAGGGCCTATGTACAGTTACAGCAGTTGGAAAAACTACTGGGAAGGAACATTAAAAAGAGAAAATCTGAATCTTGGAAGGGTATCAACACAAATGTTTGGCATGATGGGCAACTATGGTGTCACCCGAAAGCTTAATGTTCTTTTCAGTGCACCGTACGTAAAAACCAAAGCTACTGCCGGCACCCTGCATGGCTTGAAAGGTCTGCAGGACCTGAACCTCTTTGTAAAATGGAGACCCTATCAAAAAAAGATGGGGTATGGGAGATTATCACTTTTTGGTATTGCAGGAGTATCTATTCCGTTAACCAATTATGTGGCTGACTTCTTACCCCTTTCAATAGGCCTGCATAGCAAAACAGCTTTAGCAAGAATAATGGCGGATTACCAACGGGGAAATCTTTTTGTCACCGGTTCCGCAACTTATGTGCTTAGAGATAATATTAAAATTGACCGCAATGCTTATTACACCACAGAAATGCACTATACAAACGAAGTGGAAATGCCGGATGGTGCAAACTTCAATTTCCGTGCAGGCTTCAGAAACCAGCGCTGGATTGCAGAAGCGGTTGTCAACAACTGGACAACATTGGGAGGTTTTGATATTACAAGAAACAATATGCCTTTCCCAAGTAATAAAATGAATGCAACAACCGTAGGCGCCAATTTTAAATATGTTCTTCCATCGCTGCCTCAATTATCAATAGTAGCCGGAGGCAATGCCACTATTGCCGGAAGAAACATGGGAAAGACAACCACTGTGTATGGTTCTTTTTTTTATGTTTTTGATTTGAGCCATAAAACAAAATCATCTGATCAATCTTCAAAAAAAAATTAAAATGAAAAAGATACTCTTCTTCTTAATAATCATCATTGAAATTGCGGCAACATTATTTGTAGCCTGTAATAAGGAAGTAGAAGGAAGAACAGACAATATTGGTGCCCTCAGCCCATCTAATATTGATCTGAATGCAGGAACATGGAAACCCATATTGCTGACAGGGCCAACAGAATTTGCTGTAGCCGCTCCTGCTGCTACTAATACAGCAGATTATATTGCACAGATCAATGAAATAAAAACCTGGCAGGCTGATCTTACCAAAGATGAAAAGGCAATTGTAAAATACTGGAGTGCCGGCGCTGTTCTTCGCTGGAATGAAATTTTGAGAGACCTTGTTGCTAAACATAATTTACCACCTTATCAAAATGATGATGGGACGTATCCGTTTCCCAACGCTAACAACCCGTTGGCCTATCCACAATTCCCGTTTGCTAATCCCCCTTACGCTGCCAGAGCTTATGCTTATGTAGCGGCGGCGCAATACGATGCATTAGTAGCGGCATGGTATTATAAAAAACTATATAATCGTCCGGCACCTTATGTAGTGGATGCGACATTGAATGTCCTCATTCCAAAATCAGATCTTCCTTCTTATCCTTCTGAAGATGCAGTAGTAGAAGGTGCGGCAGTTGAAATGCTAAAGTTACTTTTTCCTGGCGACCAGGATTTTATTCAACAAAAAGCAGAGGAGCACAAGCGGGCCAGAATTATTGCCGGTGCAAATGTTCGCAGTGACATTGATGCGGGTGAAGCTCTGGGTAAAGCTGTTGCACAAAAATTTGTAATAAGAGCAAGAGGAGACAGAGCTGGCGCTGCTGCAGGCAACCAGGCGCAATGGACACAAATGGAAACAGATGCAATTGCAAGAGGACAAATTCCCTGGTATAGCCTTGAAGTGCCCCGCCGACCGCCGATGTTGCCTTTGTTTGGAAAAGTAAAACCGTTTTTGTTCGATTCGTTGACCGTAATTGCATTACGGCCTGGTCCGCCACCTTCAACGTCAAGCGATGAAATGAAGAATGAAACCGAAGAGGTGTTTAGTCAAACATCAAATCCAACTCGGGAAAATATACGCATATGTCATTTCTGGTCAGACGGTGTCGGTACTTATACACCACCCGGTCACTGGATGGCAATTGCCGCTGAAGATTTTGTAAAGAAAAACTATAGTGAAGTGCGGTGGGCCCGGAATATGGCTCTTGTCGCTATGGCAGAAATGGACGCGGCTATTGTTTGCTGGGATACCAAATATTATTATTTTAATCCCCGTCCAAGCCAGATGAATCCTGCAATAAAATCACTTACCGGGGTTCCTAATTTTCCATCATACATATCTGGTCATTCAACCTTTAGTGGAGCTGCTTCAACTATTCTTGGCCATATTATTCCTGAAAGGGCCAATGCTTATGTGGCAATGGCAGAGGAAGCAGCCAGGTCCAGATTTGTTGGCGGGCTTCATTACAATAAAAGTGATTGTGCAGTGGGATTGACAGTTGGAAAAAATGTGGGCAATTATGCTGTACAAAGAGCTGCAACTGATGGCGCAGAGTAAATATTTATAATTAAAACATTCAGCAGTTGGTTGAGGATATTTCCAACTGCTGAATGTTATTGTTAATGATGTAAGATATGTGGAGAACACTACCAGTAATATTGCTATCTCTATTTTGTGGTCAGTTGCTAGCCCAACAACAGAGCACAGAAACCGATACATTAAAACCCCGGCAATTAGATAGTGTGATAATTATTGCTGTATTAAAACAGGCAGTGATAAAACTATTGCCCGATGTAAAAGGAACGTACATTTTTGCAGCTAAAAAAACAGAGATAATAAATTTAGATAAACTGGATATTAACAGGGTTGATAATAACCCCAGACAAATTTTTTCTAAAGTACCTGGCGTGTTTGTATATGAAACAGACGGTACCGGCAACCAGGTAAATATTGCAATGAGAGGATTGGATGCTCATCGTAGCTGGGAAATGAATGTACGGCATGATGGAGTAATGACTAACTCCGATCTGTATGGTTATCCGGCCAGCCACTTTAATGCACCAACAGAATCTATTGAACGCATTGAGATAGTAAGAGGAAGCGGCGCATTACAATATGGTGCACAGTTTGGTGGTATGATCAATTATGTAACGAAAGAAGCTGATACAACAAAAAAATTCTCCTTTCAAACACAAAATGCTGCCGGCTCTTATGGTTTATGGAGTACATATAATGCAGCAGGCGGTAAAATAAACAGGTTCAGATATTTTACTTATTTCAATTACCGGCAGGCAGATGGTTACCGGGAGAATAGTGATTATAAATATTTTGCCGGGCACATTAATCTGCAATATGAAATTACTCCTGCATTAAAAGTAAAACTGGAATATAATTATATGAACTACCGTAATCATATTAACGGCGGTTTAAATGATGTCCAGTTTTATGAAAATCCAAGACAATCTACCCGAAAAAGAAATTATTACAGCCCTATTATACATGTGCCATCCATTCATATAGATTACACACTTAATAAAAATACTGAACTGAATTTTGTGAGCTCAGCTATTCTTGGAAACAGGAGCAGCGTTTTGTTTATAGCACTGTCAACCGTAAGAGATTCTTTTAATACAAGCCTCAATTCATACAATCCACGCCAGGTGGATATTGATAATTACAATAGCTATGCACAAGAATTAAGATTGAAACATAACTATCAATTTTTTTCCAAACCCTCAACACTTGTAACAGGTATTCGCTATATCAATAATGATCTCATCCGCCGGCAATTGGGCAAAGGCACTACTGGTTTCGATTATGACCTTAGCCTTACTAATCCGCAATGGGGAAGAGACCTGACTTTTAAAACACAAAATGTTTCTGTATTCGCAGAAAATCTTCTTCAACTCACAGATAAATTTTCAGTAACTGCCGGTTTGCGATATGAAAATGGTACTACCAAAATGCGTGGGGTCATTCAAAATTACAACCCGGGAGAATTGCCGGTAAATATCCGACATCATTTTGCTTTACTGGGTGCGGGTACGCAATACAATTTAAATAAGAATATAAGTTTCTTCGCTAATTGGTCACAGGCGTATCGTCCGGTTATCTTTGCCGATATTATTCCCACCACGCTTCTTAATAAAGTTGATAAAAATATTAAAGATGCTTTCGGGTATAATACGGAACTGGGGCTAAGAGGAAAGCTAAAAAATTATCTGAATTTTGACATTACCTTATTCCATCTTACCTACCGCAACCGCAATGGCAATATTGTACTTACCAATAGCAGTAATCAAACTTATTTTTACAGAACTAATACAGGCGATTCCCGTTCGCAGGGTGTTGAGGCGTATATAGAAGTACAGCCCATTAAATGGTTAACCAGCTACCGAACTTCATGGCAGTTGTCTATTTTTACTTCCACTGCTTTTATCGATGCACGGTACATAAAAGGGTCGGTTGTTGCAGGTTCTGTCAACAAGGACACCAAAGGAAACAGAGTGGAGGTATCTCCGCAATGGATCAGCCGTAATGGTATACAGGTAAGGTTTAAGGGGGTTTCCACTTCAGTACAATATAGTTATGTTGGAAAAGCGTTTTCCGATGCATTGAACACTGTTATTCCTAACAGCAACGGTACGGTTGGTCTTGTTCCTTCTTATCAATTGGTTGATTGGAATTTCACTTATCGCTTTGCTAAGCGTTATAATATCAAATTATTAATGAATAATATTTTCAACAAACAATATTTTACAGAACGCCCGGGCTTCTTCCCCGGACCAGGTGGTTTATATCCATCTGATGGAAGAAGCATTATTTTATCAGCAGGTATTAAAATATAAATAACTAAACTTTACAAAGAACAGATGGAGCAGGATAAATAATTTAAAATTTTTTTAAATTAGTGAGTTGATATTAGCAAACTAAAAACCCCTTCGTCTCAACGAAGGGGTTTTTAGTTTTAGAATGATTTATATGTATTTTATAATTTACATCCCTATAAAAAAATTAATGCTGACAGGGTTTTTGATGTTTATTGGATTAATATGAGATTTCCCATTTATTTCAGAAAATTGATGCCATTGCCAATTTAAGAAATATCTTTAGTTGCCTGAATGGTAGTTTGATGAATACCCTCTATATTTAATATCACTTAATTCATCATATATGCAAAACTTCAGGATCAAACTCTCCCTTTTTCTCAACTACTTTGTATTTGCTATTTTGCTCAACAGTGTAGGCACTGTTATTCTGCAGGTGCAGAATAATTTTGGTATCTCCAAAGGGTCAGCCAGCACCCTGGAAGCATTCAAAGATCTGAGCATTGCCATCGCTTCATTTCTTATTGCGTCTTATGTAATCCGCATTGGTTATAAAAAAACTATGCTGATTGCATTGGCACTCGTTTCCATTATGTGCCTTATTATTCCTTCAGCCGGCAGCTTCTTAATGACGAAATTATTGTTTGCTACAGTAGGTGTAAGTTTTGCCCTGATAAAAGTAACTGTATTTGCCACCTTAGGTCTTATTACCAATTCAAAAAAGGAGCACCTGAGCCTGATGAGTTTCCTGGAATCATTTTTTATGGTAGGGATTTTAACCGGCTATTTTATTTTCGGAGCCTTTGTAGATAATGATAACCCAAAATCCACCCAATGGTTTAATGTATATTATATTCTGGCGGGTCTTTCTATTCTTGCTTTTCTCCTGCTGCTTACCACAAAGCTGGATGAATCAACTGTAAAAAAAGAAGAGCGGGGGAAATCAGTACAACAGGATTTTATTGAAATGCTGCAACTCATCATTCTGCCCCTGGTTCTTGTTTTTATTTTCTGTGCATTCTTTTATGTGCTGATTGAGCAAAGCATCATGAGCTGGCTGCCTACTTTTAATAACGATGTCCTGAAATTATCTACCAGCCTGAGTATCCAGATGGCAAGTATTCTATCGGCATCAATAGCATTGGGAAGATTTTTTGCAGGAATAGTTCTTAAAAAAATTGACTGGCTTTTTGTTCTTGTTGGTTGTTTAGTAGGAGCGGCTGCTCTGGTTTTACTGGCAGTACCACTTACAAAGTCTGTTACGGGTGCTTCCATAGTGAGCCTGAAAGATGTTCCAATTGTTGGTTTTATTTTTCCATTGATCGGAATGTTCCTTGCACCTGTTTACCCGGCTATCAATTCTGTTATCCTTAGTAATCTTCCCAAGCACCGGCATGCTGCTATGTCGGGTCTCATTGTAGTTTTTTCTGCATTGGGAGGAACGACAGGTTCAATTATAACCGGTCATATTTTCGGAGCTTACGGCGGACAAACTGCATTCTATTTTTCCCTGATACCCATAACTGTTCTTATCACTCTTCTTTTCTTTTTTAAAAGATTACAACAAAAATCCGGCGGTAATACTGATTTGAAAATGGCGGGCACGGGTCATTAAAATAATTTTTTGAAATGGAACAACTCCCGATTTATGAAATGATGCCATTATTTGAAGATGTACAAATGAGCTGTGTGCTGCCGGATGGTAAAACTTTCGTGGACGGCCTTCCAAAATACATTTCGGAAGAAATTGAAAAAAAATACCGTGAACAAAAAACCTCTCCCGGTTTTGATCTGAAAGAATTTGTTTTGGAAAATTTTCATCTGCCGGTTACAAATGTTTCAGGATACAGCAGTGATATAAATAAACCTGTTGAAGAAAATATAGAAACTCTCTGGAATGTACTTACACGGCAACCCGCTAAAGAAACCGGGACGTTGATTCCGCTTCCTCATCCTTATATTGTTCCGGGTGGAAGGTTTGGGGAAATTTATTACTGGGACAGCTATTTCACTATGATAGGATTGAAAGTATCCGGTAAAACAGAGATGATTGAAAATATGGTGAATAATTTTTCTCACTTGATTGATACGATCGGCTATATTCCTAATGGTAACCGTACTTATTATCTTGGACGTTCCCAACCTCCATTTTATTCCCTGATGGTAAAATTACTGGCTGAAATAAAGGGTGAAAAAATTTTACCCTGCTATTTACCTCAATTAGAAAAAGAGTATCAATTCTGGATGAAGGGAGCTAATGAACTCAGCGAAAAAAATAATACATCCCATCATACCGTCAGGATGTCCAATGGTGAAATCATGAACCGCTATTGGGATGAAAATGATTCACCAAG
>JAHEZE010000002.1 GCA_023251235.1 Sphingobacteriales bacterium
GAAATTCGATTTTGCAGTTTCCCGGGCCGTAGCCCCTTTGAAGGAGTTATGGAAATGGAGCAAACCATTAATTAAAAGCAATAATCCAGATTCAAATATTAAAAGCCAACCTCATGGCCTTATATGCCTCAAAGGAGGTGATCTGTCCATAGAAATACAAGAAAGCAGAACCCGGCCCAGGCAGATGGAAATATTTGAAATTTTTCAGGAAGAATTTTTTAAGGAGAAATACCTGCTTTTTATACCAAGATAAATTTCAAAAATACCAGAAAGTGGTATTGGTATATTTCATCTGAATACTGACCTTTGAAAAATGAAAGAAATCAGCGTTTGCATAGTGGACGACAATAATGAACTCCGGTCAGCCCTACAGGAAATAGTTACACTGGCGGAAGGATTTAGATGTATTGGAACGATGAGTAATGCTGCAGAAGCAATAACTGCAATACCCATTTTACGTCCGGATGTAGTCTTGATGGATATTAACCTTGGAGATGGGGAGAATGGTATTGATTGCGTTCATGAACTCAAACCTCTTGTTCCTGCTACAAATTTTATGATGTGTACAATTTACGAAGAAGATAAAAAAATATTTGATGCGCTGAGTGCCGGAGCCAGTGGTTATATTCTAAAAAAAACAGCTCCGTCCAAGATGCTGGAAGCAATTCGGGAATTACATGAAGGAGGAGCTCCCATGAGCAGCCAGATTGCAAGAAAAGTTGTTTTTGCTTTTAGAAACAGATCTTC
This sequence comes from Sphingobacteriales bacterium, assembly GCA_023251235.1. Lineage (GTDB taxonomy): Bacteria > Bacteroidota > Bacteroidia > Chitinophagales > Chitinophagaceae > VBAS01. Next base: position 748 of record JAHEZE010000002.1, read on the forward strand.
TGTTTCTTCAGGTCCGGGAATTGATCAATTATCAAACAGGGAAAAAGAAATACTGGAACATTTAAGCCGTGGACTGATGTACAAAGAAATTGCAGGGGTACTTTTCATAAGCCAGGAAACAGTAAGAAAACATGTTTATCATATCTATGAAAAACTGCATGTAAATAACCGGGTGGAAGCTGTAAATAAATTCTTTGGAAGATAAGCAGCTATGCTTACCAATTTTTCTCCGAAAAAATTACCACAAACGTGGTATTGGATGAATGAAACTCCTCTTTTATTTTTACACACATATATCCAATTAACGACTTTAACCCTAACCCCCTTTCACTGACAAGTAAGCCGTTAAGCCTTAATCTGAAAAAGCCCCGACTAATTACCGGGGCTTTTGCTTTAATATAATTTCAATTCAATTCTGTTATTCTTCCTTTCAAGATCAGCCATCCGTTGTGAAGGATCAATTTCTGCCACAGTAATTTCAGAAAGTTTTCTGTTTGTTTCAATAACAAAAGTCGGATGTGTCCATTTCCAGGCATCATAAACAATTCTTTGAATAGAATCATCTTCAGCCGGCTTATCACCAAACATCAAGTACATTGGTATATAATGTAATTCTTTAAATCCATCTTTAAACGTAAGTTGAAAGTCGATCGGCATTGGCATTTGCCCAATACGTCTTATTCTGATTTTTGTTTTTCCTCCCTCCTCCCACAAACTATCAATACCATAATCAATAGTCTTGATAGTGCTCACCCAATATTCTTTATACCAATCCAGTTTCATGCCACTTACTTTTTCTGCTACATGTATAAAATCAGCAGCATTGGGATGTTTGAAACGCCATTGCCTGTAATATTCAAGCATAATTTTCCCAAAGTTTTGCTTGCCGGTTATGTATTCAAGCTGCTCAAGAAATACACATCCTTTTGAATAGGATGCAGCACCATATGCAAAATTTGTATTGAAATGATCCGCATGTGTTGTCAATGGTTCTTCCTTATTACTTTTAGCCAAAGAAAAATAGCTGTTATAATTATTCTGGTGAGGAAATCCCGGATTGTTCTCAAGGAATGCTTTCACCCGATCTGTAGCAAATTCTGTAAACCCTTCATCCATCCAGGCATATAATGATTCGTTGGTTCCTAACATTCCATAATACCAGTTGTGCAGCCATTCATGTAACCATGCACCGGGACTTGCCAGCAATGTTGCCATTGGATATTCCATACCACCATCCCCGCCATGAATGAATGAAAACTGACGGTAAGGATAACCACCAAAATTTTTTTCAATAAAAGGCAATGCCTTTGCTGCATTATCAAGTATATCTTCCCAGAGTTTATTATTGCTACTGTTTGGTTTATAAAGAAGATGTAAAACAAGACTATCACGTACGTTTCCCGACAAGTGTTTAAAACCCGGATCAGCTGCCCACATAAAATCATGAACATTTGGAGCTGTAAAATGCCAGGTTAATTTATTCCCTGAGGTTTTAGGAATTTTTGTCCCTGGTTTTTCATATCCATAACCAATTTGATTTGGATTTTGCAAATACCCTGTGCCTCCGAGTATATAAGATTTATCAATTGAAATCCTTACTTCATAATCGCCCCAGACACCATAAAATTCACGGGCAACGTAAGGGTCAGGATGCCATCCTTCATAATCATATTCACACATTTTAGGATACCACTGGCTCATTGAATAGCGAACCTGTGTAGTTGGATTATCTCTTCCGCTTCTTCTTATCTGTAAAGGAACCTGTGCGGCAAATTCCATTTCAAATACAGCTTTTGTTTTTGGCAAAATTGGTTTGTCCAATTTTACTTCAAGAATCGTTTCTTTCATATCAAACTTCTGTACACGGCCATCCATTTTTAAGGATACTATTTTTTGATATCCGATCTCATCTGGTTTCAGGTTGAGTATCCTGTCTTTTACTCTTGTGTCCCAGTCAGGACGATTTCCATTAAATATCTTTCCCAACTCACGACTACGGATGTCCATCATACTGTTGGGCTGAAAGGCATTAAAATACAGATGATAAAAAACTTTTGTAAGTGTATCAGGAGAATTATTCCAATATTCCAGTTTCTGTTTTCCCGTGAACTGATTTGTTTGAACATTCATATCAATGTCCATACTATATTTTACCCGTTGCTGCCAGCGGTCGGGCTGGGAAAACATAATTCCGCCGGATAATGTAAAAATTGCCAGTACAAAAAACTTCTTCATTCGTAAGATTAAATTTTTGAGTCGTAAATTTCGGAAAAGCAATGTTATGATTAAAACAAAATTGATTGATGGATATCCCTTTGTTTCATATAGCAAAGAAACCTATCCTGAGGCAGAAATGATGAAAAAGAGCCATGAATATTACCAATGGATGGATAAAAGAAGAACTGTAAGAGATTTTTCTGATAAACATGTTCCTATAGAAGTAATCGAAAATATTATTCTTTCTGCTTCAACAGCACCCAGTGGGGCACATAAACAACCATGGATTTTTTGTGTGGTCAGCGATCCGGGTATTAAGAAGCAAATTAAAGTTGAGGCCGAGAAAGAAGAATATGAAAGCTATAATGGAAGAATGCCGGAAGAGTGGCTTAAAGATCTCCGGCCTCTTCAAACTGATTGGCATAAAGAATTTATTGATATTGCACCCTACCTTATTATTGTTTTTAAGAAAAGTTATGAGTTAAATGCAGATGGAAGCAAAGGAAATGTTTACTATGCTCATGAAAGTTGTGGAATTGCCTGTGGTTTTTTATTAACGGCTATTCACCAGGCGGGTCTGGTTGCTCTTACACATACTCCTTCACCCATGAATTTTTTAAACAAAGTGCTGAACAGGCCAGAAAATGAAAAACCTTTTTTACTAATGCCAGTTGGTTATGCAGCAGAAGAATGCTGGGTTCCGGAATTGAAAAGAAAAAATTTACAGGAAATCACCGCCTGGTATTAATCTTTTCCCTGAACAATTATCACTATTTCACCTTTTACTTCCTTTGCCTTGAAATGATCCCACACTTCTTTCAGGGTTCCTCTTTTATTTTCCTCAAACATTTTTGTAAGCTCACGACTTACACAGCATATTCTTTCCGGCCCAAAATATTGAATGAAATCTTCCAGGGTCTTTACTAACCGCATAGGAGATTCATAAAAAATCATAGTTCTTTCTTCTTCGGCAAGTTTCTTTAATAATGATTGCCTTCCTTTTTTTACGGGAAGAAAGCCTTCAAAAACAAAACGGTTAGAGGGAATACCACTGTTGACTATTGCAGGCACAAAAGCGGTAGCCCCGGGTAAGCATTCCACTTTTATGCCCGCCTGAATACACTCTCTTACCAACAAAAATGCCGGATCGGAGATGCCGGGTGTGCCAGCATCTGTAATCAATGCCATTTCTTTCCCACCCCCTAATTGATCAATGAGATGCTGTAAAATTTTGTGTTCATTATGCTGATGATAAGGTGAAATGGGTTTAATGATATTGTAGTGATTCAGTAAATGAGAGCTGGTTCGGGTATCTTCGGCTAAAATAAGGTCAACTTTTTTTAAAACTTCCAATGCCCGAAGGGTCATGTCTTTTAAATTTCCTATTGGAGTGGGAACTAAATATAACATAAGTTTCGAGCTATGAGCTTCGAGCTACTGACCCGCAGCTTATAGCTAACAGCTCACAGCTTTAATTTACCGATACTTCAAAATATTCCATTACAGGATTGGCCAGCAATTTTTTACTTGCTTCTTCAGCCATTTTTTGTGCCTGTTCCTGGCTATCTGCATTCAACTGGATTGTTATATTTTTTCCTACTCTTACATCTTCCACGCCGGTAATACCTAGATTTTTTAACCCTCCCATCACAGCTTTACCCTGTGGGTCTAATAACTCTTTAAGTGGCATTACTTTTATCTGAACGGTGTAATTCATGCAATTTTATTTTTAAAAATCAAAGATACAATTATGTAAGCAGTTGCTGTAGCCGGAATGGCTGCCCATTGTAAAGTAAAAACAGAAATAACGGCAACGATAACCAACAACCATTTTTGAAAATTATTTTTAAATGAAAAATCTTTAAACTTGAGACTCATTAACCGAATATTACTCACCATCAGGTAACTCAATAAAATAATTAATGAATACAGCACCCATTGATTAATCAAAATAAAATGAATGCCCAAAGTCTGATACCAGATAATAAGTGGAAAAGATGCAATAATAAGTCCTGCAGCCGGAGCGGGCAATCCTTTAAAACTATATTCCTGTCCTTCATCCAGGTTAAACCTGGCAAGCCTCCATGCTGCTGCGCATGGAATTAATAATGCCGGTAAAAGCCATGCAATTGAAATGTCCAAACCCCCTTCCTGCCGTGCAAAACTTATCCGCAATAGCTGGTAAATAATTAACCCCGGTGCTACACCAAAACTCACAAGGTCTGAAAGCGAATCCAATTGTTTTCCCATTGCTGAAGAGGCTTTAAAAAGTCGTGCAATAAAGCCATCAAGAAAATCAACAATAGAAGCAGCTAAAATAAAAAAACATCCCCATGTAATTTTTTCAGGAAGATCCACCTGAGAAAACCCTTCGCCATCTACATAAACGATACTCTGCCCGGTTTGTAAAATAAAAATAATAGCTATCGTTCCAAAAACAAGATTTAAAAGAGTGAATAAATTTGGAATTTGTTTCATGACGGAAAGATAAATTTTATTTATTCATCAGAAATTCTATCTCTTCAACTGATATGGGAATATTTTTCATTAAATCTACATGCCCATTTTTAGTAATCCAGATGTTGTTTTCTATTCTGATTCCCATTTTTTCTTCTTCAATATAAATGCCGGGTTCTACTGTAAATACCATCCCGGCCTGTATAGGTTCTGTCATCGTTCCCAGGTCATGAACATCAACACCCAAATGATGCGAGATACCATGATAAAGATATTTCCGGTAAGCTCTGTTATCCGGATCTTCATTTTTTACATCTCTTTTCTTTATCAGTCCAATCTTCAAAAACAATTCGGTAGCTTTATCTCCAACCCTTTCATGATAATCAAGAATTGAAATACCCGGTCTCAGGATTGACTTACTGTAATTATGAAGATCGAGGCAGGTATTGTAAATTCTTTTTTGTCTTGCAGTAAATTTTCCGTTCACGGGAACTGTCCTTGTCAGATCTGCATTATATCCGCCATATTCAGCTCCAAAATCCATCAAAATCATTTCACCACTTTTACATTCCTGGTTGTTGGCTATATAATGTAATGTTCTGGCTCTGTCACCACCGGCAATTATACTACCGTATGCAAGGCCCGTAGCTCTTTGAGAATAGAAAGAATGAAAAATTTCTGCTTCTATTTCAAATTCCATTACACCTGGTTTAATAAATGTCAGTAACCGGCGAAATGTATTATCAGTAATATTAATTGCCTTTTGCAATACATCCACCTCCAAAGCAGTTTTAATTGCACGTAGTTTTTTCAGTATTCTGGCGCTGCGTTTATAATTATGCAAAGGATATTTACTTTTCATTTCCTCTGCAAAACGATAATCTCTTACGGGAACCCAGTTGGCTTTACGGTCATGCTCATTGGTGTTCAGGTAAATATTATCACTCCAATGAATCCATTTTTGGAGTAAAGGATCAATGCTGTCGAGCCAGACAATATTTTCAATACCAGAAATGGCTGTCGCCTCTTCTCTTCTTAATCTTTTACCATCCCATTTTTCTTTTAACTCATTAGGACGTACCAATACCAACACTTCACGAAATTTCTTTTCAGGATTATCCGGGAAAAGGATCAGCATACTGTCTTCCTGATTAACTCCGGTTAACCAGAACAGATCTGAATTTTGCTTGAACTTATACAAGGCATCAGCATTCATCGGTAACTCATCATTACTATTGAAAATGGCAATGGAATTAGTCGACATCTCCTTTACAAAACGTTCCCTGTTTTTAATAAAGATCTGTGGGTTAAGAGGCAGATATTTCATGTTTATCAGTATTTATGATTTGAATATAAATCTCAGATTTGTCTATAGTTTGTCCTTTAAAAAAATCAGATTTTCATTTTTAAATATTGGCCAGCTGCAAAGTCCGAACAATAGTAATAATAATCAAGGACTTTTGATAAATAAATCTAATAAGGAACAGGAAAAAAATAAATGTGTATTTAATAATACATGTTTGTGTTGAAATAGGAATGCCCCCTACCTTTGCCTGCAATTAAAAAATGAAAATCTGTTATGCAAGCACCACTTATTACTTTTTCTACTGAAAGCTTATTGAACTCAGTATTAAAATTATCAAAAAACCTTCATTACCAGCTTAGCCCAGATGAATTAATAAAAGATACACTTCGTCTCGGAGAAGGAGTTATAAGTGATTCCGGCGCACTGGTAATACCTACAGGTGAGTTTACGGGCCGTAGCCCCAAGGATAAGTTTACAGTGAAAGATGAGATCACAGCAGATACAGTGCATTGGAATGAATTCAATATCCCGATTGATGAAAAATATTATCATGTTATCCATAAAAAAATAATGGATTACATGGAAAGACTTCCCGAAATATGGATCAGGGATTGCTATGCCTGCGCAGATACACGTTACCGGTTGAACATACGTATAGTCACTGAAAAACCATGGAGCAATTTATTTGCTTACAATATGTTTCTTCGCCCCAAAAAGGAAGAGTTGGAAAATTTTAACCCAGATTGGCATGTGGTAGCCTGTCCGGGATTAAAACTTGATCCAAAAGAATGTGGTACCCGTCAACATAATGTATCGTTGATTTCTTTTAAAAATAAAATGATTCTTGTTGCTGGTTCAGGATATACCGGTGAAATAAAAAAAGGAATCTTTACCATACTAAATTATATTTTACCTCTGCAAAACAATGTACTGAGTATGCATTGCAGTGCCAATATGGGGGATGATGGCGATACGGCAATTTTCTTTGGATTAAGCGGAACCGGAAAAACAACATTAAGTGCTGATCCGAAAAGGAAATTGATTGGTGATGATGAGCATGCATGGACAAAAGATAACATCTTCAATTTTGAAGGTGGTTGTTATGCAAAGACCATCAATCTTACCGAGGAAAAAGAACCCGAGATTTTTCATGCCATCCGTCACGGAGCATTGGTTGAGAATACAAAATTTTATCCCGGCACCAATAAAATCAGTTTTGACGATGACTCCATAACTGAAAATACCAGGGTTTCTTATCCTTTATCTTATATCAGTAATGCGCTGGAACCATCAATAGGTGAATTACCTAAAAATATATTCTTTTTAACCTGTGATGCATTTGGATTACTACCTCCTATATCAAAATTGACTCCGGGCCAGGCAATGTATCAGTTTATCAGCGGTTATACAGCAAGAGTTGCAGGCACAGAAGCGGGAGTTACTGAACCCAAGCCAACTTTCAGCGCCTGCTTTGGTGCTCCTTTTCTTCCCTTACATCCCGGTAAATATGCTCAAATGCTTGGTGATGATATGCAAAAACATAAAGTAAATGTATGGCTGATAAATACTGGCTGGACAGGCGGGCCTGCAGGAACAGGTCATCGAATGAAGCTTTCTTTTACCAGGGCTATGATAACTGCAGCCCTGGAAGGGAAACTGGATAATACAGAATTTGAAAATCATGTTGTCTTCAATTTTGCAATGCCAAAAAGTTGCCCGAATGTTCCTGAAAATATATTGAATCCGCGCAATACATGGGAAGATAAAAATGCATACGATGAAAAAGCCAAATACCTCGGTGGTTTATTTATTAAAAATTTTGAAAAATATGCTGCAGGGGTATCAGCTGAAATTCTTGCAGCGGCCCCAACAGTTTAACCTGTAAACACTTCATTGCCACTGAAACCCTGACCTGAACAGTTAGGGTTTTTATCTTTTTTAACTTGAATAAAAAAGTTTTCAAAAATTTTTTATCAATATTTCCGTTACATTTCAAATTGATATGAAAATTTTTCTTTTATCTCTTTTGTTTTTTATCCCGGTATTTCTTTCAGCACAGAAAGAAAGCGATCTTATTGCCTGGAATGAAAGTAAAAGGTTGGTTTGGGATGATTTTAAAGCAACTCCTTTAAAAAATTCTGATGCTGTAGCTCTTACCGCTACTCATCTTGGTTTTTCATACAATATGAAAAATGGGAAAATTTTTTTTACAATTGAATGTGGTTTTGAAAAAGATAAATCCTGGGGTCTGGTAAAAAACGACTGGATATTAAAACATGAACAAGGTCACTTTGATATAGCTGAGATTTTTGCAAGAAAACTTTACAAAGAAGTTTCGGAATATCAATTTAACAGAAATACTTTTCAGCAGGATCTGGATAAAATTTACAATACTGTTATTGCAGAAAAAGAAACACTTCAACAGCAATACGATGATGAAACTCATAACAGCATCAATAAACCAGTCCAGGAAGAATGGCTGAAGAAAATAGCCGGTTTACTTATTGAATTTAAATCCTGGGCAGGTTATAAATGATGAACCGGTAATATATTTTGTAAGAAAAAGTTTTCTAAAGATCAGTTTTTCTATTTATCAAAAACAATAAGGGTTCGTTTAAGAGATTTACGGGGTACTCCATTGCTGATCAACGGAGCTAACTGAGGAATAGCCGGCATCATTTTCTCTTTTATTTGTTCTACCAAATATTCATTGGATGGAATACTTGTAACATTTTTAATGGTCACCACTCCATCCGTCCCAATTTCATATTCTATCATTACAGAATAAGTGCCCTTCCTGATCTTCTTTGAGGGTAATGTTTCCGATTTAATGACACTGCTGTACTGATCAATAAATTTTTTCCAAATCTTATTATTATCCTGATAGCTTATTACAGGTTTTTCAGGATTATTTTGTTTCTGCAATGAGTCAGATATGGTTCTTCCTGCTGAATCAGATTGAGATTTCCGGGTGGAATCAATTTCAGTTTTTTGAAGATTCACTTTACTTCTGATGAGTAATGCTGAATCAACCTTCAGCTTTCCTCCAAAAAGCGAATCTTTAAGGGACTGTGCAAAACAATCGGAACTGAAAAAGAAAAAGATGAGAAAGAATAATATCCGCATTGCTTATTTTTTTTTAAAACAACCCATAAATCTGGCTATCTACTTTGCGAATGATTTCGCCCAGATGTTCTTCATTTTCCGGGAATTTATTTTTATCAATATCGATCACAAGCAGCGGCCCTTCTTTATAATTATCAATCCATTTATTGTAAAATTCGTTGAGCCTCTTCAGGTAATCCAGCCTGATATTTTCTTCGTATTCTCTTCCTCTTTTTTGAATCTGACCTACCAGGGTAGGTACTGATGCCTTAAGATAAATGAGCAAATCCGGAGGCTTTACCATCTGTTTTAAAGTATTGAAGAAGGTAAAATAATTATCAAAATCTCTTTTACTCATCAGGCCCATTTCATGAAGGTTAGGAGCAAAAATATGAGCATCCTCATAAATGGTTCTGTCCTGGATTATTGTTTCCGTTCCTCTTTGTATATCTACCAGCTGAGAAAGCCTGCTATTCAGAAAATATATCTGAAGATTAAAACTCCAGCGGGGCATATCCTCGTAAAAATCGTACAGGTATGGATTATGATCCACATCTTCAAATTGTGGTATCCATTTATAATGCTTGCTAAGCAGCTCTGTTAATGTTGTTTTACCGGCTCCGATATTGCCGGCAATTGCGATATGTTTTGGTTTTGGTTTTGCTTTTGCCATGTTGCCCTTGTGCCCGCCTAAAGTGGGAGTTTTGAAAATTAATAATTGAATTTAAATAATCTTTTTATAAGGATCATGAAAATAAAACAAATTCATTTCATAATGCCTCGGTCAGGAATGGCGGACTAAAAATATTTTAACCCTATTGCCTGTCTCACCAACTCCATCGTAGTTTTCGCACTTTTTCTGGCTTTTTCAGCGCCCTGCTCCATTACCTGCTGCAGGTATTTATTATTTCCAAGAATCTCATTCACTTTTTCTCTGATGGGAGAAATAAATTTTACCATATCCTCAGCCAATTGCTTTTTCAAATCACCATAACGGATTTTGCAATTATTATATTCCTGATCAAACTTTTGTACGATACTATCATCACAGACCAATCTCATCAGTAAAAAAATATTTTCAATATACTCAGGTTTTGGAGAGTTTGGTATTACCGGTCCATTGTCTGTTTTTGCCTTCATTACTTTTTTCCTGATCGCCTCATCATCATCAGCAAGATATAAAGTGGCATATTGATTTTCACTTTTACTCATTTTACCGGCGCCATCAAGACTGGGTACTTTTATCAGTTCTGAACCATAATTAAAAGCCTTGGGTTCCGGAAATACTTCCCCATATCTATGATTAAACCGATTCACAAAATTGCGGGCCATCTCAAGATGTTGCTCCTGGTCCTTACCAACCGGTACCAGGGAAGCCCGGTGCAAAATAATATCTGCTGTTTGCAAAACCGGATAAGTAAGCAGACCTGCATTAATATTATCGGGTTGTAATCTTGCTTTTTCTTTAAACGTAGTAGTTTTTTCCAACTCCCCTTTATATGCAAGCATATTCAGATAAAGATAAAGTTCACTTGTTTCATAGATATGGCTTTGGCAGTACAAGGCTACTTTTTCGGGATTAAGTCCACAGGCAATATTTTCTGCCAGCACCCTGAGTACATTTTCTTTCAATTCTTTTGTGTCAGGATGTGTGGTAAGAGAATGCAGATCGGCAACCATAAAAAAGCACTGATATTCATCCTGCATCCGCACATAATTTTGCAGCGCCCCAAAATAGTTTCCCAGGTGCAGAAATCCGGTAGGTCTTATGCCGCTCATTACAATTTCTTTCTGCTTCTTCATACCATTAAACTTGTTATTCCCCGATTAAAACCAGGTTGTTATTAAATTATTTACTGTAATTACAACTGGCAAGCTTCATCGTACACAGTAAGGCGGCGAAGATAAAGAGAGTTTCGGGTTTATAGTTATCCTGCAAATTTCACCATTCATCAAAGATTTGAGAATTCACTCCAACCGTAATCTACAAACCATCAACAATAAACTATATTTGTCCTATGGAAGTTAATGATTCCCTGGTAGAAAAACTGGCTCATCTTTCAAGGCTGGAATTTAACCCGGATGAAAAAGAAGAGATAAAAAAAGACCTTCAGCGAATGATCAGTTTTGTAGATAAACTAAATGAACTTGACCTGGCTGATACAGCCCCCCTGATGTTTATGACCGATGAAGTAAATGTATTGAGAGAGGATGAAGTAAAAGGATCAATAAAACGTGAAGATGCTTTTAAAAATGCACCTGAACATGACGATCTTTTTTTTAAAGTGCCAAAGACAATAAAAAATCCGAAAACATAATCCCGATATTGATCGGGTTCGGATTGCAAATAATAATAAAAGAAAAACAGGAACCAAAAAATGAGAGTTGAAAATTATGAATAGTATTATACATCTCGATAAAATCTGTAAGAGTTACTTCATGGGTAAAATGGAGTTACAGGTTCTGAAAGGAATTTCGCTGGATATTTATAAAAATGAATACGTGGCTTTGATGGGTCCTTCAGGTTCCGGTAAAAGCACACTGATGAATATCATTGGTTGCCTTGATACCCCGACATCAGGATCTTATATTCTGAATAAACATGATATTAGCGAAACAGCAGATAATAAGTTGGCAGAGATAAGAAATCAAGAAATTGGATTTGTCTTTCAGCAATTCAACCTGTTACCAAGATTGACTGCACTTGAAAATGTAGCCCTGCCTTTAGTATATGCCGGCATGGGAAAAAAACTAAGAACCGAGAAGGCTAACCAGGTCATGGAATTAGTGAGTCTTACTGACCGCAGCCATCATAAACCCAATGAACTCAGTGGTGGACAATGCCAGAGGGTAGCCATTGCAAGAGCACTGGTCAACAATCCTTCTATAATTCTTGCTGATGAACCAACCGGCAACCTGGATACAAAAACTTCTTACGAGATTATGGAAGTTCTTGACAAAATTCATTCTGCCGGCAACACCATTGTACTGGTAACCCACGAAACTGATATTGCCAACCATGCCCGGCGTATTGTGCGATTAAGAGACGGAATGATTGAAAGTGATATGGTGAATGAACATGCAACTGTTTATAGCCATTAAATTTATGACCTGTTAAAATGAAGTGTGGAGAGTTTGTGCTCTCCTTTTTTATCACTCAACATTTTGGAGTTTATTTTTGTTTTATATAAATCATGGTTCTGTTTTTATAAAAAAATATTTCACCATCATGGCAATGAAAATTTATACTAAAACCGGCGATGAAGGAAAAACCTCATTAATTGGCGGTACTAAAGTTTTAAAATCAGATCGCCGGATAGAAGCGTATGGAACCGTTGATGAACTAAATTCATATTTAGGGTTATGCCTTGACCATCTAAAAGTTAATAAAATAAATAATGTATTGGCAGAAATTCAAGACCGGCTTTTTACAATTGGATCGGCACTTGCCTGTGATCCGGAGAAGGAAACCAAATTAATAATTCCTGATCTGCATGAAGAGGATGTAACTCTTCTGGAAAAAGAAATGGATAAAATGCATGAAACTCTTCCGCTCATGAAATCATTTATTCTTCCGGGGGGGAATATTACCTCTTCAACAATTCATATTGCAAGATGTGTATGCCGCCGTGCTGAACGATGCTGTGTCCGTTTACAAAAAAAGAAAGCAGAATTGGATCCACTGATAATAAAATATCTGAATCGCCTCAGTGATTATCTATTTGTATTGGCAAGATTTGCTGCCCATCAGTCAGGTGCAGAAGAAGTTCCATGGAAACCAAGAGTATAAAGCAAGTACGTAATACAAAGTTGTAAGTACGATTAAGTAGTTTATAACATTAAATGAATACTATGTACTTCATAACTGAAACTTCAAATTATTTTCCCATCCTTCATATGCAGCACCCGGTCGCTTAACTGAGCTAATTCTTCATTGTGAGTTACAATCAAAAAAGTCTGATTGAATTGTTCCCGCAAATCAAAAAATAATTGATGCAGTTCCTTTGCATTAGCCGAATCGAGATTGCCGGTTGGTTCATCAGCAAAAACAATATCAGGATTATTAATAAGTGCCCTTGCTACAGCCACCCGCTGTTGTTCACCGCCTGAAAGTTGATTGGGTTTGTTTTCCATTCTATCTTCAAGCCCCAGCATTTTCAGCAGTTCTTTAGCTTTCGCCATTACTTCATTCTTTTTTCTGCCCGCCAACCATCCTGGAATACAGACATTTTCCAAAGCTGTAAATTCCGGCAATAAATGATGAAATTGAAAAACAAAACCAATATGAGTATTTCTGAAGGCTGCCATCTTTTTCCCCGATAAGGTGCTGATGACAGTGCCACTCATATTTACTTCACCAATATCAGCATTATCCAGGGTTCCTAAAATATGTAATAAAGTGCTTTTTCCTGATCCCGAAGGCCCGACTATGGATATTACTTCGCCCTTATTTACTTCCAGGTTTACGCCTCTTAACACTTCTACAGGTCCATAACGTTTATAAATATTTTTTCCTGTCAGCATACAGCCATTTTCTGTTTTCAGTTATCAAATATCCGTAAACCTTAACCATAAACAAAAAAGCCCAATCAGCTACGGACAACAATTTTAAGAAATCATTTATACCACTGAAAAAACTGTGGATTTGGAAAATTGGTTATTAACCCTACATTTGCGGAAAATTTGGAGGGTAGGTTAGCGAGCAGTTAATTTAAAAACCGATTCCTGGAAACTAAAAAAAATGAAACATGTTTTGGACCTTAGAATTAGCATCATACCTTGAAGAAGCCCCATGGCCGGCCACAAAAGACGAACTGATCGACTACGCCATCCGAAGTGGAGCACCCCTTGAAGTAGTGGAAAACCTGCAGGAATTGGAAGATGAAGGCAGCGAAGTATATGAAAGCATCGAAGATATTTGGCCCGATTACCCCAGCCACCAGGATTTCATGTTCAATGAGGATGAATATTGAATCCACTATAGGCTTTTAGCTGCGAGCTAATAGCCAGAAAAAATTCAAGTCCCGCACATGCGGGACTTTGTTATTATGTTACCAACTTTAGAATAACTATTAGCTTCGTTGCAATCTGTGGTTTGTTCTTTACTTTTCTTCCAACAAAAAGAAAAGTAAAGAACCACTTATCCACAATTGAAATGCGATTCAAACAATAAGGAAATCCCTTAACTCCCTTTAATAGAATGAAATTTTATTTTTCCATCTGCTCAATCACTGCTTGTGTTACTCCGGTAAAACTGAATCCCCCATCATGAAAAAGATTTTGCATTGTTACCATCCGGCTCATATCGCTGAACATTACTACACAGTAATTGGCACAATCTTCTCCACTGGCATTGCCAAGCGGACTCATTTTTTCTGCATAAGAAATAAATCCGTCGAATCCTTTTACTCCGCTGCCTGCTGTAGTTCTTGTTGGGGATTGTGAAATGGTATTCACCCTCACTTTCCTTTTTTCTCCATAATGATATCCAAAACTTCTTGTCACACTTTCCAATAAAGATTTAGCATCCGCCATTTCATTATAATCCGGGAACACTCTTTGTGCGGCTATATATGTTAGTGCTACCACACTACCCCATTCATTCAAAGCATCCAGATCCCAGGCTGTACGCAATACCTTGTGTAAACTCATTGCAGAAATATCCAATGTCTTAGCATTCCATTCATAATTCATCTCTGTATAATGCTTGCCTTTACGCACATTCACACTCATGCCAATTGAGTGCAGTATAAAATCAATTTTACCGCCAAAATGCTCCATGGATTTTTCAAATAAATTTTTAAGATCAGCCATATTGGTCACATCCGCCCCGATAACAGGAGCTTTTACGGCTTCTGCCAGTTTATTTATTTCGCCCATACGTAAGGCAACAGGTGCATTAGATAATACCAGTTCAGCTCCTTCTTCATAACATTTTAAGGCCGTTTTCCATGCGATGGATTTCTCATCCAAAGCGCCAAAAATGATTCCCTTTTTCCCTTTAAGAAGATTATAACCCATAGTTTTTGATTTTGTGTCGGTAAAAATAAGAAGTTATTTGATAGCTGAGGGGAAGAGCTTTATGATCGCCAACACTATAAAAAATGTATAAAAAAAAACCAATGCTATTCCTGAAAACATATAAAGAATCAATCTTCCCAAACTCTCTTTTGGCTGCATAATTTTCTGAAGATATTTATTGATATAATTTGCCGGGATAAGGGAGAGAATAATCAGTAACAGTATGATGATAAAGGGGACTTTCAACCTGAACAATTTCGATATTAATTCATTACCATTTCCCTTGCATTCTCTATCGCGGCGGCCGTAGGTTTTTCGCCACTTAACATTTTAGCTATTGTTGTTATCCTTTCTTCGGTAGTTAATAACCGGATATTTGTTTTTACTGAATCTTTAATTATTTCTTTATACACAAAGAAATGAGCATCTGCCTTGCCTGCAATTTGTGGCTGGTGAGTTATACTTATTACCTGACGTTTCCCCGCTAACTCTTTCATAATAATACCAACCTGTCTTGCTGCCTCACCTGAAATACCAGTGTCTATTTCATCAAAGATCATCGTGGGCAGGTCAATTTTTTGAGCCACCAGAGATTTTATACAAAGCATCAGTCTGCTTAATTCTCCGCCGCTGGCTACTTTCCGAAGAGGCAAAAATTGTCCGCTTCTACCTGCCTCTGCGGCAGGCAGGTTTGCATCAAATAAAAAATCAATTATATCAGTACCATATTCGTTTAAAGATGGAGCATCTCCTGTTGCTACACGTAATTTTGCATTCGGCATGCCTACCTGTGCCAATAATTTATTTACTTTTTCCTGCAAAGATTTTGTTTCTTTATTTCTTCCTTCAGAAATTTTTTTGGCAAGCGATAAAGCCTGATCACGATTTTCTTCTAATTCCTTTTCCACTTCTTGAATAGCATCATCCATATTCATAACTGCCTGTAATTTTTCTTCAAGTTGGTTATGAATCAGGATTAAATCATTGGTAGTTTGTACGCCATGTTTTTTAAGTAGCTTGTAACCAACCGTAAGGCGATCATTTAATTCTTCAATTTTTTGGGGGTCATAGTTTATCCCATAGCTGATATCATTAAGTTCGTCTGCTACATCCTGTATTTCCAGCTGCGCTGATTGTAACCGCTGCACTAAGGCCGGTAATCCCGGATGGTAAGAAGAATAATTTTGCAACTGGCTCAATAGAATTTTTAATTGCTGGCTTACAGGATTCTCATTCTCCTTTAATTCATTGTACACATTGGATAATGTGCTTTTAATTCCTTCGGCATTATTCAGTATTTTCAAATCCGAATCAATTGTTTCCAGTTCATTTTCTTTAAAAGCAGCATCTTCAAGTTCGTTAAACTGATATTTATTATAATCGGCTTCCTTGTCAAATTGTTGTTTTTGAAATTTTAATTTTTCAAATTCCTTTTGTTTAGTTTTCCATTCGTAATAAACAGCCTGGTATTGAATGAGCAATTCATGATGACCAGCCAAAGCATCCAATACTTCCCGTTGAAAATCATTTTCCCCAAGTTGTAATGTGTCAAACTGCTGGTGAAGATTAACCAGTATTGAACTCAATTCCCGGAGTTGTTCCAGGTTTACAGGGGTATCATTAATAAATGCTCTGGATTTTCCATTTACATTAATCTCTCTTCTTATGAACAATTCTTCTTCCATGTCAAGTTGATTTCTTTTGAAAAACTCTTTTACCATTTCACGATTTTCGGCCAGAAACAAACCTTCCACTACACACTTTTTCCCCTTATTTATTAAAACCGAAGAATCAGCTCTTTCGCCCAGTATTAAACCCAATGCCCCTACTATTATTGATTTACCGGCTCCTGTTTCACCTGTCACGATATTCATTTTTGAATTAAAATCAATTTCCAATTCATCAATGATTGCATAATTCTGTATAGATAGTTTTTGCAGCATCGGTATTGCAATATAAAACAAAAAACCCCGGGCAGTTCCGGGGTTAGGAAATAATAAATGATTTTATTTATTTTATTTCAACTGAAGTATGAAGGTCAGCATCTACCAATACCCGGCCGCAGTTTTCACATACCATAATTTTTTTATGCTGACGTATCTCACTTTGTTTTTGGGGAGGAATAGAATAAAAACAACCGCCACATGCATCTCTTTCTACCTGTACCACAGCAAGACCATTGCGATAGCTCTTACGGATTTTGTTATAACTGGCCAAAAGTCTCGGATCAACAGACTCCCTAGCCTCAGCAGCTAGTTTATTAAAATGCTTTTCTTCTTTTTCTGTAGAAGCAATGATTTTACCTAATTCATCTTTTTTAGTATTTAAAACACCATCTTTTGCAGCAATAGTTTTTTTAGCTTTATCCAATGCTATAGCTTTTTCAGCAATTTCTTCATTCGCATCTTTAATATGTTTTTCTGCCAGCTTTACTTCCAGTTGCTGCATTTCTAATTCTTTATTGATGGCTTCAAATTCACGATTGTTCTTGACATTGTCACTTTGCTTCTCATATTTTTTAGCCAATGCCTGGGCCTCTTTAATTGCCTCTTTCTTTTGCTCAATAAACTCAGTAATGCCATTGATCTCTTCTTCAATCCGGGTTTGCCGGGCATGCAATCCCTGAATCTCATCTTCCAGATCAGCAACTTCTATAGGAAGTTCCCCTTTAAGGACTTTTAATTCATCCAGTTTAGATTCAATTTTTTGAAGTGTAACCAGGGAAGAAAGTTTTTCTTGAACAGAATACTCTTTTACGTGTGCCATTTTATTGTTTGATGTTTTTGTTATTCGTATTTAAGGTTTTTATACTGGTCCCGATAACTATCGGGATACCTTGAACATCGCCTGTTGCGTCAAATTCTTTTACTTTCTGTAATTCTATTCACCCTACCTCATTACCATTCACAAAAAGTACCGCACAGGATTTGTATTTACCTCTGTTTTAAGGACGGCAAAGGTAGGGAATTTTTGTTCCAAAATTTCATGCAAAAGATTGATGGTGAACTGTTCGCTTTCATAATGTCCAATATCTGCTATTACCATTCTGTTATTTGCATCAAAAAATTCATGATACTTAAGATCTGAAGTAATAAAAAAGTCAGCTCCTTCAGACAAGGCTTTGGAAATCAAGAAACTTCCAGCTCCACCACAAACGGCTATTTTTTTAACCTGTTTTCCCCGAAGGCTTGAATGCTTGATTACTGAAAGCCCAAAGATTTTCTTAATATGACTTAATAAAGATAATTCGTCTTGTGCTTTTTGAAGTTCTCCGATGATACCTGATCCAATTTCATGATGAGAATTATCAAGGCAGATTATATCATATGCTACCTCTTCATAGGGATGTGAAGCTTTAAGATTATTAATTATCTTTTTTTCAAGAAAAGCAGGGAATATAACCTCAACCTTTACTTCCTTTTCCATATGTTGTTTGCCAACTTCGCCTACAAAAGGATGGGTTCCTTCCGCTCCTTTAAATGTGCCGGTTCCATCTGAATTAAAACTACATTCAGAATAATTCCCAATATGTCCACCACCAGCTTCAAAAATTGAGTTTCTCACTTTCTCAGCTGAATGTATAGGAACAAAAGTGTAAAGTTTTTTTAAAATATTTTCTTTAAATGAAAGAATGGAAACATTCTTTAAACCCAGTAATGCAGCAATTTTGCCATTGACACCATGCAAAATATTATCCAGGTTTGTATGTATCGCATAAATAGCAATATCATTCTTCAAGGCTAAAATAACAGTTCTTTCAACATAGTTTTTACCGGTAATTTTTTTTAGACCTGAAAATATTATGGGATGATGAGCCACAATAAGATTACAATTTTTTTCTATGGCTTCTTTCACTATATCTTCTGTGGAATCAAGTGCAACCAAAATTCCACTACAATCCCATTCAAAATTTCCGGTTATCAGCCCGGCATTATCATAATGTTCCTGCAAAGTGGGGTGTGATAATAATTCAAGCTGTGTTATTATTTCTGCAATTTTCATAATCTAAAGATAATAAAGCCCCCGGTTGTATCTGAACTGAAGAATTGGTTCAAAAAGAAAATTCATTAATTTGAAATCCTTTCGTAACTTTTCCGTCCTTTCCCTTCGAAAATTTCCCCCGCCCTATTTTTTTATTTTAAACCCGATTGCCATGCCTCGAAAAAGAAATTTTGGGTATCTGCTTCTTACACTCCTGGTTATATCAGGATTAGCCGGAACACCTACTGATAATTCTCTTTCAAAAAAAGAAAGAAAATATGCTGCTGATCTGATGAAAGAAACCAAATCAGATGTGATTAAAGCGGTGAAAGGATTGTCGGAGCCTCAACTGAATTTTAAAACAGCACCCGACAAATGGTCAATTAAAGAATGCGTCTATCATATTGCTATTTCGGAAAAAAATTTATGGGGAATACTGGAGACTACCATGAAGGGAGCAGCAAATCCTGAAAAAAGATCTGAAATAAAAATGACTGATGAGCAACTGGTAAAAATGATGGAAGACAGAAGTTTTAAAGTAAAAACATCAGAACCTTTAGAGCCTAAAAATACTTCCTATAAATCCTTTGATGAGGCTTTGGATGATTTTAAAACAAACAGGGCAAATCATATAAAATATCTTAAAGCTACTACCGAGGACCTTCGAAATCATGTAGTGCATATGTCTTTTGGATGGCTCGATTGTTACCAGCTATGCCTGATGATTGCTTCACACAGCAACAGGCATACTCAACAGATTAATGAATTGAAAGCCGATTCTGTTTATCCAAAATGATTTTTTAAAAAAACTTTAATCAAAAACCACATAATGTGGTCTTTTTTTATTTCGTTCATGAAATAGAACTTTAAAACTATTGCCGGGGCCAGATGTATTTATTACCTTGTTAATCATTTTATTTCCTCTTATGAAAAAACTGATATCAATATTCCTCGCTTTTTCACTTTTATCCGGTTGTAAAAAAAATGTAGAAAATATTACTCAGGATCTGGTGGTTCAGGCTATGATTAACGGACAATGGATTATTACAAAGTTTACTCAAAATGGAACAGAAATCACTTCAGATTTTTGGGGTTATAAATTCCAGTATTATAGTAATAAAACTGTAGATGCTATTAAAAACGGAACTGTTGAAAGAACAGGAATTTGGGACGGAAATGCTGTAAACAAGACCACATTTGCAAATTTTATTGGGGCGACCAATCCAATTGCCCTTATTAACGGTACCTGGAATATCACAAAAAATAGTTGGACATATGTAGAAGCTACGCAAACCAACGGCACAGAAATTAAGACATTAAGATTAGATAAACTATAAATCCTACCCTTCAATCAACTACACCATTGTTGATATTTTGTTAAACGTTTTGCTTCTAATTGTGTCAATCAATAGTTACCTGGTTGATAATGAGGTTCTATTGATTGTCTTTGAGTATCCAAAAAATACCTGAACCTTTTATTTTCAATGAGTTAGTCATATTTTTTCATGTAAAAAATACTTTTTGAGATTAATTTATCGTTATATAGATCTGTTTTCTAACACATTGCTATTGAGAGTAAAAATTTATAATATCCTAAAAAAACAGGCTACTGCGCAATTAATATTTTGCCTCGTGGTTTCATCAACTATTATGGGGCAGATTCCTGTTGCAAATTTTACCGCTAATACAATTTCTGGTTGTTCTCCCCTAGTCGTTACTTTTAAGGATCTTTCATCAAACGGGCCAACTTCATGGTTGTGGGATTTTGGTAATAGCTCAATTTCTACTGATCCAAACCCAACAGCAACCTATTTCACTCCTGGTACTTATAACGTTAAACTAACAGTTACCAATGCAAATGGTAATAACACTTTAACAAGAACTAATTATATAACAGTTTATTCAGCACCAACAGTAAATTTTTCTGCCGGTAATACTGTTGGTTGTTTTCCCTTGCCGGTTCAATTTACTGATCTTTCCACAGCAGGTACAGGCAATGTAAATACACAGTGGCAATGGAATTTTGGCGACGGGGCTATAAGTAATCAGCAAAGCCCCGCACATACTTATGCATCTGCCGGAAACTTTAATATTATACTTAAAGTAACTAATGATAAAGGATGCTCTAAAGTTCTTAGTAAACCGGCATATATTCAAGTATCGCCTGGTGCAGTTGCTGACTTTACAAATACCGCTCCTCTTTCTTGCACCCCTCCGGTTAATATAGATTTTACAAATATCTCAACCGGGCCAGGTACACTAACTTATTTATGGAATTTCGGCGATGGTACAACTTCGACATTGCAAAACCCATCCCATACTTATAATGTTACAGGAAGTTTTAATGTAACGTTAACGACTTCAAGCACTCTTGGATGTTCATCTACCACTGTAAAAAATAATACAGTAGTACTAAGCCCAAACATAACAAGTTTTTCTGTCGTAGACACAGTAACTGTTAATAACAATGCCACTTTTACCAATACTTCAAATCCGCTTCCTTCTTCACAATCATGGAATTTTGGAGATGGCAATTCTTCTACTGCCGCTAATCCGGTGAAAGCTTATACAATTCCCGGTACTTACTCTGTTACTCTTGCCAATACATACGGAAATTGTTCATTTAATGTTACAAAAACCATTGTTGTTATTTCAAATACATTGGCAAATTTTTCTTCTTCTGATACAATCAGTTGTCAAATTCCATATTTAGTACACTTTCAGGACCAGTCAATCGGTGCAGTAAGTTGGTTATGGGACTTTGGTGATAGTAGCCTTGGTTCTACAGCAAAGAATCCTATCCATACTTACACAAGCTATGGCAATTTTAATGTCTCATTAATTTCTACAAATGCTACAGGCCGCAAGGATACTATTACCAAAACAAACTTCATTAAAATTGCAAGAGCTACAATTGACGTTACTGGTTTACCGGCAAATGGATGTGTTCCTTTTACAATTAATCCCAATCCAAATATTACAACTTTTGGTACAGTTACATCTTATCTATGGAATTTCGGTGATGGGTTTTCTTCTACACTTAAAACACCATCTCACACATACAGTTTACCAGGTACCTATACCGTAAGGCTTATTATCACCACAAGTCTGGGTTGCTCTGATACGTTAACAATTCCAAATGCTGTAAGAGTTGGCACAAAACCCACAGCCAATTTTTCAGCGACCCCTCTTATCGCTTGTATTAAGTCTCCGGTTCAGTTTACTGATCTTTCAATACTGGCTGATGAATGGAATTGGGATTTTGGTGATGGAAATTATGACGCCAATAAAAATCCTTCGCACTCATTTCCAATTCCCGGCACTTTTAATGTTACACTTACTATAAAAAATAATGGCTGTCCTGATTCTCTGAAAAAAATTTCTTATATAAATATTTTACCTCCGCTTTCCGGCATTGGATTAACTCCTGATTGTTCATTAAGAACCAAATTTACTTTCACTGATAAATCAACGGGGCCATTATCCTGGAAATGGGATTTTGGCGATGGTAGCCCACTTTCAATATTACAAAACCCGCCACCGCATATTTTCCCTTCACTTGGAGCATATTCAGTTTCACTTATAGTAACAAACGGGGGATGTGCTGATACATCATCTCTACCAATCCGGGCAATTAATGAAAACCCTGACTTTACGAGTAATTCATTAGCTGGATGCAGAAAAACTGATATTTTATTTACTGCAACAAATATAAATGCCGCTAACATTACTCAATTTGATTGGGACTTTGGTGATGGCACCAATATGGGAGTAACTGATACAACTGTAACCCACCGATATGCTAATTCGGGCAATTATACTGTGTCTCTCGTTACTACAGACCTTAATGGTTGTAAAGACACAATTATAAAAAATAGTTACTTCAGGGCAAATGGACCTGTAGCAAATTTCAACGGAATAAACACAGGAGGATGTAACGGATTAACTGCCATATTTAATGATCTTTCTACAACAGATGGCGTTAATCCGATAATTTCATGGCAATGGAGCTATGGTGATGGCACTGTACAGACTTTTGCAAGTCCAATCTCAATACATACCTATAATACTGTGGGAACATTTTCGGTAACCCTAAAAGTGTTAGATGCTTCCGGATGTTTTGATACTATAACTGTAAATGACCTTGTTCATTCAACAGATCCGTCTGTTACTTTTTCTACAACAGACACCCTTACCTGCCCAGGTGCAAATATTAGCTGGAAAGTAACCGCAACAGGTACAATAAATAATTATCTGTGGAATTTCGGTGATGGCACCACCTCCCCACTTGGTTCCCCACCAAAATCATATTCTAACACCGGTTCATATTCTGTCAAGTTATTTGTAACTGACTCATACGGATGTACTGATTCTCTTTTTAGATCAAATTACATTAATGTATCAGTTCCATTAGCCAATTTTACAATTGATGATTCTGTTAGTTCCTGTGCACCATTTGAAGTAAACTTTACCAATAAATCTACTTTTTATAGTTCACAATTGTGGACTTTTGAACCGGGTATTATTTCCAGTTTACAGAACCCTGCTCACTACTATCTTACACCAGGAGTATATAATGCAGAGCTTATTGTTACAAGTCCCGGGGGTTGTATGGATACTGCTTATCGAACGGTCCGTCTTTTTGATAACGCAAGTACAACGATCACATATAATCCACTTAATGGATGCAAACCGCAGGCTGTGGATTTCAATGTTGTAACCAATGGACCTGCCACTTATTTCTGGGATTTTGGAGATGGGCAGTCTCTGTCTTCAATTGCAGCCAGTATTACACATACTTATAATACATTTGGCGACTTTACTCCGAAAATCATTCTTCAAGACCCAACAGGGTGTTTAACCCCGATTACAGGATCAGCCACCGTCAGTATAGTTGGAGCAATCGCTAAATTCGGATTGGATAAAACAAAACTTTGCAGTGATGAATTGGTCAACTTTATTGATTCAACTACTTTCAACGATCCTATAACCAGCTATACCTGGAATTTTGGTGATGGAAATATCTCCAACTTACAGAACCCGTCGCATTTCTATTCAGGTACCGGAACTTACTCAATTTATCTTGCAGTAAAAACACAACTTGGCTGTGTGGACACAGCACATAAAAATAATGCCTTGAAAATTCTTGCCAGTCCGAGAGCAAGAATTGATGGAGACTCTGCAATCTGTAAATCATCGCCGCTCCAACTCTTTGGAAATTTACTAGCACAAGATACCTCAACGGTAACATGGAATTGGAGTTTTGGCAATGGCAACATTTCAACCTTGCCTAATCCACCTGTTCAAACATATGATTCATCCGGAAACTATGTAGTATCACTTATAACTGCCAGTAGCAACGGATGTATTGACACAACTACGAAAAACATACATATTCACCCTTTACCCACAGTAAGTATGCCCCCGGATATTACCGTGGTGGCAGGAAGCACTTTTACAATTCCAGCAAATTATTCAGGAAACATGAGTACCTATCTCTGGTCTCCAACTATCTTTCTTAGTTGTAACACTTGTCCCCAACCTGATGTGACACCGGATTATGATAAGAACTACATCGTTTCATTTACTGATAGTAACGGATGTCGAAATACCGGTTCAATATTAATTAAAACACTTTGTAAAAATGCCAAAGTTTTTGTTCCGAATACTTTTTCTCCAAACGGGGATGGCAGCAATGACGCTTTCTTTCCCAGGGGTTCCGGAATTAACCGGGTAAAATTTCTAAGAATTTTCAATCGATGGGGTGAAGTTGTATTTGAGAAATATGATTTTCCGATAAATGATGCACAAAGCGGATGGGATGGAAAATGGAAAGGTAAAAAAGCAAATCCGGACGTCTATATATATCAATTGGAATTGTATTGTCTGAATGGTGAAATATTAACTTATAGTGGGAATGTTGCATTAATACAATAAATCAGTCTTAAGTATAAAAGCAGTTTGTGAATCAAAAGAAAACCATATTTTACATTATAACCCTGGTTTGTTTGCAATTATTAGCGGCAGGTCAGGATATTCATTTCTCACAATTTTTTGAAACACCTTTTCTTCGTAATCCTGCTTTAGCGGGAATCTTTACCGGTGATGTCAGGATTCAAAGTGTTTATCGTAACCAATGGAACAGTGTAACTACAGGTTATCAGACCGCCTCATTAAATGGAGAATATAAAAAGCCTATCGGCCATGGAGATGATTTTGTAACAATGGGTATGCAGCTGTTTTACGATAAGGCAGGAACAGTTTCTTTTACTAATACACAGATATTACCAGCCTTAAATTATCATAAATCACTTAGTACTGAGAAAAATACGTATTTGTCTCTTGGTTTTATGGGTGGGTGGGTACAGCACAGAATAGATATTTCAAAAATAACTACCAATAGCCAATATGAAGGAATGGGAATTGGGGAAAACATAACTGACCCTTCTTATTCTTATATAGATGGTAGTGTAGGTATCAGCATAAACTCCGGTCTGAATAATAATCCTGATAATAATTATTACCTTGGAGCAGCCTTCCATCATTTCAATCGTCCACGAAATTCTTTTTATAGAAACAAGAATATTGAATTGAATCCCAAATGGGTTTTTTCCGGCGGATTAAAACTTGGAGTTAATGATTACTCATTCGTTACTCTTCAGGCCGACTATTCAAGACAGGGCTCATTTGCTGAAACCTTATTTGGCGCCATGTATAGCTTTAAATTCGGCGATTATCCGGATAAACCGGATTATGTTATTCATTTTGGAACTTATGTGCGTTGGAATGATGCTTTGATTCCGGTTATCAAACTGGATTATTCCCCCTATTCGGTTTCATTCAGCTATGATGCCAATATATCAAAATTGAAACCATCCAGTTATGGACGAGGGGGGTTTGAAATTGCCATAAGCTGGGTTACTAAACTTCCTGACCGTTCTAATCCTTATTTTAAACCAAGATTTTAAAAAAAATTATTTATCTCCTGGATTATTCATTTTAAATACAATACCCGCCAGGGCTCCTCCAATAAAACATCCAACCATGTAAATCCAGATCTGGCTCCAACAAAATGTTTTCTGTAAACTCAAGCCAATTGCAACCGCGGGATTATAGGCGCCTCCTGAAAATTTACCTATTACAGTAGCCATAGCAAACACAGTTCCTCCAATTGCAAGTCCGTAGAAACTGTTTCCTGAAGTTCCTTTTGCTGTAGCTACATTTAATACAACGTAAGCAAGAGCAAATGTTCCAATCATTTCGGCAAAGAGTCCTTTCAGTATTCCTGAATCAGAGATTACACATATAGAGGTTCCCTCCACTTCGAATAAATTGGCAACCACTAATGCTGCAGTTATAGCACCAGCTGCCTGGCTCATCCAATAGCTAATCATATCAGCAGTATTTGATTTACCCCTGATCCATACTGCCAGGGATACTGCCGGATTGTAATGTGCTCCCGATATATGCCCACCGGCATATACCATTACCATTAAAGCCAGGCCTGCCCCTAATCCACCCCCTAAAGCTGCTCCCATAACAAGAAAAAATGTACCTACAAATTCAGTTATTACTTTGTTCATATAGTTGGTTTTTGTGGTTGATAATAAAATAAATTTATTATAAAGTTATTTGTTCCTTTGAAGATAATTGAAACAATTCGGTTTGTTTTTATGTTTTATTCACACATATAAAACAGATATGAAAATTGAAATTGGCCAGCAAGCTCCTGATTTTACATTATACGATACCACTAAAAGTCTGGTAACTCTGTCAGAGTTAAAAGAACAAAAGATTCTTTTACTTTTTTTCCCACTTGCATTTACCAGTGTTTGTACAGCAGAACTCTGTTCGGTACGTGATAATATTTCATTCTATAATAATTCAAACGCCAAAGTAATTGGCATTTCTGTTGACTCATTGCATACATTAGCAAAGTTCAAAGAAAACCAACAGCTCAACTTCACCTTACTTAGTGATTTCAATAAAGAAGTTTCTAAAATATATGGAAGCCTTTATGAAATGTTTGCTTATAATATGAAAGGAGTTTCAAAACGATCGGCATTTATAATTGATAAAGAAGGAATAGTTCGATACACTGAGGTGTTGGAGAATGCCGGAACACAACCAGATTTTAATAAAATTCAGGGAATCTTGTATAATCTTAGTTAGGTCATTTCAGTATTTTACAGTTTTCTGACTCTAAATCCATGATTTATAACTTCTTTAAGCATTTGTGGTATTTACGTTGCATAGGTAAGAAAAAGGTTCTATTTTGCAGAAATAAAAGTAAATTTGTTTCATTGAAGAGAATTTTACTTATAGTATCCATTATTCTATTAACAGTTATCCAATCACAGGGGCAGGAACAACGCCGTGACCCTTCTCCGGAGGCTGTACAGAGGATTATGAAACTTTATCCTAATCCGGCTGTTTCATTTATCAAATTCGATTTCCAAAAAGATTTTAATAAAGGCTACACGCTGCAGATAATTAATTTTCTCGGAAAACAGGTTTTCGAATCAAAGAATATTAATAACAGCACTTCAATAGATCTTTCAACTTATTCACGTGGTGTATATATATACCAGTTAAAAGATTTTTCGGGAAAAGTAGCTGAATCTGGTAAATTTCAGGTATCTAAATAAAGAAACTTTATTATTCTAAAAGCACTTTGAAAAAGTGCTTTTTTTATTTGCTTAAAATTTATTGATTTTCTATTTAGTATATTTTTTATTGAACTTCTACAATCAGGAATTTCAAATACTGAGTATTTTCCAAATTTCTTATAATTGGATGATCCGGGGCCTGGGTTTGAAAGGTTACCTGTCTCAGTTTTCTTTTTGCATCCTTTGCTGCCATATCAATAATCTGTAAAAAAAGATTTGCATCAATCAGGCTGGTACAGGATGATGTAACAAGGAAACCGCCTGGTTTTATCAGCTTCATTCCTCTAAGGTTTATTTCATTGTACCCAGTAATTGCTTTTTGAATTGTTTCCCTGCTTTTGGTAAACGCCGGTGGATCCAGTATCACAACATCTAATTGCTTTCCCTCTTTACTCCATTGTTTTAATATATCAAAAGCATTAGCAGTTTGAAACCGGCAAATATTTTCCAGTCCGTTTAAACTTGCATTTCTGTTTGCTTGCTGAACTGCATTTTCCGAAATATCAAAACCCAGTACTGATTTTGCGCCATAATGAGCGGCATGAATTTCAAATGAGCCTGTATAAGTAAAAGCACCTAAAACATCTGCTCCTTTTACAATGTGTTGAATAGCTCTTCGGTTATCCTGCTGATCAAGAAAATAACCTGTCTTCTGCCCATTTTCTATGTCAACATAAAATTTCAATCCCCGTCCGATGGGATCGTCCGGGCGGGCATTTTCATTAATGATAATCTGTGTATCAAAAGGCGAAGACAAAAATCCTTTCTGCTGTTTCATCCCTTCCAATTCTCTTACCGAAACATCGTTTCTCTCAAAAATGCCCTTCGGAGAAAAAATTCTGTTTAATACATTTACTATAGCTGGTTTCCATTTGTCAATTCCCAGTGCCAGAGTTTGTAAAACAAAATGATCATTAAACTTATCAATGATAAGTTGGGGTAATTCATCCGCTTCTCCAAAAACAAGACGGCAGTTTTCTGTATAACCCAACTTTTTTCTGTATTCCCAACATTTAAGAATTTTTTTATAAAAAAATTCCTCATTTATAACTTCATTCTTATCCCTGGTCAATAAGCGAACAAGTATTTGCGATAGTGGATTGATATAGCCTTGTCCGATGAATTTTTTATCATATGCAAAAACTTGAACAATTTCTCCCCCGGTTACAGTACCCTCTGTTTTTTCAACTTCATTAGAAAAAATCCAGGGATGCCCATCCTGAACTCTTCTGCTTATTTTTTTTCTCAGGTAAACTTTTATCATGGCGCAAAGGTAACCGGCTGGTCGAATAATAAAGCTTTAAAACCCTTCCTGCGCCATTTTGTCCTTATTCATCTATTGGCAGAATTGTTGACTTTCTTACCTTTGCAATCAATTTTAAAAAAATGAGACAAAAAGATATGAAGGAGGCAAAGGAACAGGCAAAAATGCAGGAAAAAGAAGTTGTAAATAATACCATACTTGACATTAATACTGATGAAAATATGGACGGAACAACGCACCTGAATGAACCCGTGACCAATGAACCTGAAATCGAATCACTAAAGGCAGATTTGGAAGAAGTAAAAGATAAATTCCTGAGAAAAGTAGCAGAGTTTGAAAATTTCAAAAAGAGAAACGCTAAAGAAAGAATAGATTTAATTCAAACAGCGGGCAAGGAAGTTATTACAGATCTTTTAGAAGTATTAGATGACTGTACACGGGCAGAAAAACAAATGAATGCAACTGATGATATCAAACAACTAAAAGAGGGAGTGATGTTGGTGTTTACCAAACTAAAAAATATTTTAGCTTCCAAAGGCCTTAAAGCAATGGATACGGTCAACCAGAATTTTAATCCGGATCTTCATGAAGCCATTACAGAAATACCGGCTCCATCTGAAGAGTTAATAGGAAAAGTAATTGATGAAATTGAAAAAGGCTATTACCTGAATGATAAAATTATCCGTTATGCTAAAGTGGTAGTTGGAAAATAATTACTCAATGTGAAAATGGCGTAATCTCTTTAATAAAAGATTGAGCCATTTGAAATTTTCAAATTCATTATGTCAAAAAGAGATTATTACGAAATACTGGGTGTTGCAAAAAACGCTTCTGCTGATGAGATAAAAAAAGCTTACCGAAAAGTAGCCATGCAATATCACCCGGATCGGAACCCCGGTGACAAAGGCGCCGAAGAAAAATTCAAAGAAGCAGCTGAATCTTATGAAGTATTAAGTGATGTTGATAAAAAAGCACAGTATGACCGTTATGGTCATGCAGGTGTAAGCGGAAATGGACGTGGCCACAGCGGTGCTGGCATGAATATGGAGGATATATTCAGCCAGTTTGGAGATGTTTTCGGAGATGATCTTTTTGGAAATTTTTTTGGAGGCGGCGGAGGCAGAGGACGTACAACCCGTAGCCGGGGTACCAGAGGAAGTAATCTCCGGGTAAAGATTAAGCTCAATTTTGAAGAGATTGCAAAAGGTGTAACAAAGAATATCAAAGTAAAAAAATATATAGTTTGTACTACTTGCCATGGAAGCGGAGCAAAAGATAAGGGTAGTGTACAAAACTGCGGAACCTGTGGTGGCAGCGGGCAGGTACGAAGAGTTACAAATACTTTTATTGGGCAAATGCAAACAGTAACAACCTGCCCAACATGTAATGGAGAAGGAACTACCATCACTGCCAAATGCGGGCACTGTAAAGGTGAAGGCAGGGTATATGGTGAAGAAACTGTTTCCATTGATCTGCCTGCAGGAGTACAGGAAGGTATGCAATTGAATTTAAGCGGTAAAGGAAATGCAGGAGAAAGAGGTGGTATGCCCGGTGATCTGATAATCCTGATTGAAGAAGAACAACACAATGAACTTCAGCGAGACGGATTAAATGTGGCCTATGATCTTCATATCACATTTACCGATGCTGTATTTGGAACTCAATTAGAAGTACCAACAATTGATGGAAGAGCAAAGATTAAAATCCCGGCAGGCACACAAAGTGGTAAGATATTCCGACTAAAAGGAAAAGGATTTCCTGCAGTTAATAGCTATCAGAAAGGTGATCAATTGATACATGTAAATGTTTGGACACCACAGCATCTAACTTCTGAAGAAAAGGCAATGATGGAAAAATTAAGTCATTCTCAAAACTTCAAACCCAACCCGGATAAATCAGAAAAAAGTTTCTTTGATAAAATGCGGGAATTATTCAGTTGAATTTTTTCTTTTATTCTTTTTTGATCTTGAATAAAATGTTTTTGCTTTATACACCAGTTCAGTAAACTGGCTTTGATTGATATCAGTTGGATTAGCGGATTCACCTGCATGAAATAAAACATCACCCCATGAAATATTTTTTGTAAACTCTGAATGTTTTAGTACAGAGCCAAACATAATGACGGATGTGGCAAACTGATATATCGGTTCCAGGTCTTTAAAAGCTACGGGATCAAATGAAAATTTTTCATTCACTTCATACCTTGATGTATCAAATGGCAATTTGTAATAAAGATTGGTTGTTGCAAATTCGGAAGATATAACCTGAGTTTCGGAATTATAAGCAGGTTCCAGTTCAAAAGCTATTACAAGTGACTGGCCTGATCCGATTTCTCCTCCCTCCAAAATTGCCGAAGAATCTGAAAGGGCGTCAACTTTATCATCAAAACCAATAAGCCTGTATTGTTTTACAAGGTCTGGATCAAACTTTACATTCATGAATACGTCTTCGGCAACCGTGTACAATGTTTGAGTGAACTCTTTCATCAATACTTTTTCTGCTTCCTGGAAATTATCGATATAAGCAAAATTCCCATTCCCTTTTGTGGCCAGCATCTGGATTTTTGAGTCTTTATAATTTCCCATTCCTACACCGAGACAGGTTAAATAAATACCTGCCTTTCGGTTACTGGAGACCAATTCGTCCAATTCCTGTTCTGTTTTTAGCCCCACATTGAAGTCACCATCCGTTGCTAGTATTATTCTGTTATTACCACCTTCAATAAAATGTTTTTTTGCAATGTTGTAAGCCAATTTTATTCCAGATTCCCCGGGAGTAGATCCTCCCGGTTCAAGCCCGTCGATGGCTTTGCATATTTTTTCTTTTTCATTTCCAGCAGTGGGAAATAGCATTACCCCTACCGCCCCTCCATATATTACAATACTCACTGTATCTTTTTCACGCAAATTCATAGCAAGCATATGAAATGCTGATTTCAAAAGTGGAAGCCTGTTCGGCATATCCATTGAACCCGAAATATCAATTAAAAAAACAAGATGTGACGGTGGTAATGAATCCAGGTTTAGTTTTTTTGAAAAAACACTTATAAAGAAGAGTTGGTTGTCCTGGTTCCAGGGACAGTTAGTAAGTGTCGTTTCAATTTTAAAAATTGAATTATCCGGTGGGGGGTGATATCCAAAATTGAAATTGTTCAGCATTTCTTCTATCCGCACCGCATCCGGTGGTACTGACATTTCTAAATTAATGAACCTTCTGACATTGCTATAAGAAGCCCGATCAATATTTAATGCAATACTTGTGGTTGGATATTTACTTGATTCAATAAAATGATTTTCTACCAGGCTGGCATATGTTTCATCACCTGTATACCATTTCTTCTGATCCTCACGGTCAAGATTGGTTGTTAAAGAAGAAAGTTTGCCCCTTTTTATATTGGTTGAAATAGATGGTAAAAGTTTTAACCGGACTGATATGTATTTATCGGTCTCTACTATAAATTGTTCTTTTTGGTATCCTTCGAATATAAAATTTAATGTATCGGTTCCTTTATTAGCAGGAATGCCAAATGATCCTGAATAACCGGTATAAAAAACATAGCCTGTGCTTTTCTGATGAATGGTTACATTTTGTAAAGGATTGCCTGCTTCATCTCTAACTTCGCCGCGAAGATAAAACTGCTGTCCAATCAGAGATAATGCAATCAGCTGTAATAAGAATATTTGTAAAATGGTTTTCAAGCGGATAGTTGCCCCCTATCAAAGTACAAAAAAAGAACGGATGATGCTAAGGATTCCTTATACCAGCTGGTAAATCTCCCTTAAATTTCTTCCCAGACCATCATAATCAAGTCCATATCCAACTACAAATTTATTGGGGATTGAAAATCCAAGGTAATCAACCCGGATAGGAAACTTCACGGCATCGGGCTTATGTAATAAAGCTGCAATTTTCAACGAAGCAGGTTGCTGGTGCATTAATTTGGGAAGAAATTCATTTAACGTTCTTCCGGTATCAACAATGTCTTCGATGATGATGACATCTTTTCCAATTAGGTCTACATCCAATCCAATGGCTGTGAACATTTGTCCACTCGAAGTAGTTCCTTTATAAGAAGCAAGTTTAATAAAACAGATCTCGGCATCAATAGTAAGATATTTGAAAAGGTCTGCCGCAAACATAAAAGACCCGTTCAAAATAGCTATAAACATGGGTCGCATTCCGGCATAATCCTCATTAATGGCCGCTGCAATTTTTTTAATCTGCTGCTGGATCTCCTGTTCTGAAAGAAAAGGGCTAAATTTTTTATCATGAACATTAATAACAGGCATCAGATTATTTTTTTAGTTTCTTTATTTGCCGGAAACAGTTTCTGGAATGGCCGGCGCTTTGGTTTTAAGATATAACACCATGCCTACTTCTGGTTTCATACCGGCTTTCAGATTATTGTATTCAAGTAAACTTTCAATTCTCAGTGATTCAATTTGTGCTATATCGGAAAGCGACTCTCCGGCTTTTACAATATGCTGATCATTAATGCCCGTTTTCCTTTTTCTCATTATATAAATAAGTTGATCCTTATCTACAAATTCCTTCTCATTTATTTCATTGAATTCAAATATCCTGGCTAGTGGTAATGAATATTTTTCGGCAATGGATAAATAAGATGTTCCGGTCTTTGCATATATCACTCTCGTCTCATTAATTTTAAATTCCCCTTCCGGATAAGCCGGCAATTCCTCTGTTTTCTTTTCATTTTTAATGGCAACTGGAAGTGGTTGTGTGGTGATACCTGAAGCCTGAATATTCGATATAGGTTTTACTTCAGGTTTTATAAAAGCAATAATTTTTTGTGGTTCAGATTTTCTGACTGCGTTTACTTCTGAAGTTTTTTCCTCCTGTTTTACTAAAATTTCTTCAGCTGGTTTTGTTTTCCCCAGAGCGATCAATGTAAAATCCTGAAGTTTATAATCCTCAATTAACTTTATTAATATTTGGGGATACTTCGGATTGGTGGCATAGCCTGCTCGTTTTAATCCATAAGCCCAGTCTTTATAGTCCGTGGGCTCAAAATCAAAAAGGAAAGCATAGCGGCTGGTTTTTTTCAGATAGTCAGATTGATCTTTGTATGAATCAGCAGAGGAAACATATTTTCGAAAGCATTCATTTGGGGCATCATCGGTATGGCTGACCGACATCCCTGTCCATTCAGTTTTGCATTTTAAGCCAAAATGATTATTTGATTTTTTTACAAGGTCACTGGTACCTGCATCCGTTTCATGAATACCCTGAGCCAGTTTTATTGCTGCCGGTATTCCTGTTCTTTGCATTTCACTTATGGCAATGTCTTTGTAAGTATTAATATATTCCAAAATCACAGGATCTTCCTGGGCAAAAGAAGTTGTTACTGAAAAAATAAGGGAGAACAGAAATACGATTTTTAGTTTTTGCATGAGTAATTTTACAATTTTCTTATAATATATAAACCGTCTCTCAGAGTAACGATCATTTTTTCAATATCAGTACGTTCATTGATGAATTTATTAAAAGCGCTGATGGCCATTGCATTCTTCCCTTTCGGTTCTGGTTGTATAGCCTCCCCCTGAAAGAAGATATTATCTGCGAAAATAAAACCGTTTTTTCGCACTTTGGGTAAAACAAGGTTAAAATATTCTATATAGCCTGTTTTATCAGCATCTATAAATACAAGATCAAAGATTTCATTCAAAGAAGGAATGATTTCCCTTGCATTGCCGACATGAAGAATAATTTTTTCGGCGTAAGGAGACCTGTCAAAAAATCCCCTGGCAGTTGCTGCATCATCTTCTCTTAATTCAATGGTGTGAAGAATTCCATCATCTGCTAATCCTTTAGCAAAACATAATGCACTGTATCCGGTAAACGTTCCTATTTCCAGAATCCGGCGGGGATGTAACATACGACTGGTCATTTCAAGAAACTTACCCTGCAAATGACCACTCAGCATATGATACTCCGGATGATGGCTTCTTGTATAATCCGCTACCTCTTTTAATAAGCCATCTTCCGGAGAAGAATGTTGTTCAGCATAAGTCTGTACATGTAAATTTATCAGTTCCATTTTTGTAAAATAAAAATGATGATTTAAGAATGTTATGTTGATTTTCTTGATATAAACAGAAAACCAAGAAAAGTGAAAATGCCATTTATCAGAATCAGTTCATAGCCTATTTTATAACCATTAAATAGTTTTGCTGAAATAGTATTCAGGCCAAGCAAAATATGTAATTTTTTTTCATACCATTCCGGGCTGCTTAATAAATCAACACTCAGCGCCAGCAAAGGAGCTATGATACAAACACTCCAGATAAGATTTGCTTTTAGTCTTCTTTTGGTTAATATGCCAAAAGCAAAAAGTCCAAGCAATGGCCCATAAGTAATCCCGGCAAATTTTAATATAAAGTCAATAATTAGTTTATCATTGATGGCTTTATACAAAAGTACCATGATAAAAAAAATGAATGCAAAAGTGAAATGGACTTTAAGCCTTGTACCCTTTTTCTCTTTTTCTGTTCCGGATTGTTTGTTTATTCCAAGAATATCAATGCAGAAACAAGAGGTAAGTGAAGTAATGGCGCCATCCACACTGGGAAATAAGGCGGATATCAGTGCAATAATAAAAACAACCCCGGTAATGCCACTGAATGCATCACTCAACGCAATCGTAGGGAAGAGATCATCCGGTGCAGCAGATATACCTTTTGCATTTGCATACAGATATAATACACCGCCCAGCACCAGGAAAAGAAAATTAACGATCATCAGTATTCCGGTAAATGTCATGATGTTTTTCTGTGAATCTCTTTGCGTTTTTACGCTAATATTTTTTTGCATCATCTCCTGATCGAGCCCCGTCATAGCAACGGCAATAAACATTCCGCCTAATATATGTTTCAGCGCAAATGAACCCGACTTTATATCCCAGTTAAAAATTTTTGTATATCCTTTTTCATTCATCATGGAAAGAGCACCGGAAAAATCTGTGCCTAATGCTTTTATGATTACAATGATAAAAACCACCAACCCCACCAACATGCCGGTAGTTTGCAGCGTATCGGTATAAATAATCGTTTTCACTCCTCCTTCAAAAGTGTATAACAAAATCATCAATAATATCACGAGGGCAGTAACAATAAATGGAACGCCCAGTTTATCCAAAATGAAAAGCTGAAGTATTATAATGACTAAATATAATCTTGCAGTAGCCCCTACTATTCTTGACAATATGAAAAAGGAAGCTCCGGCTTTATGAGCATTGATTCCAAACCTGGAATCCAGGTAAGTATAAATGCTGGTAAGATTCATCCGGTAGTACAACGGAATTAATACAAATGCTATCACCATATATCCCAGCAAATACCCCAGCACTACCTGGAAATAATAAAAATTACTGCCCCCTACAGCTCCGGGGACGCTGACAAACGTGACGCCACTTAGTGAGGTCCCAATCATCCCAAAAGCAACCAGCATCCAGTTGCTGCTGCGATTGCCAATAAAAAAAGATTCATTATTAGAATTGCGGGAGGTAATCCACGCTACTCCAAGTAATAAAACAAAGTAACCGATTACAAAAGAAAATAATAATACCGGAGACATAAATGATTTTAGATTTTATTCCGAAGGAACTCCTTCGGTGGATTTTAGATTATAGATTTTAGTCACGATATTTACGGGGATAGGTTTGACAAGATATAATAATTCTATGAAGATAAATTCACTCGCTGTTTTTTGTGGTTCTAAGAACGGAAGCAATCCTGTTTTTTCCGGGCATGCCGCCCAATTAGGTAAATTATTAGTTGAGAATGGAATTACACTTATTTATGGAGGTGGCAGCAAAGGAATAATGGGAGTCTTGGCAGATGCGATGATGGATAAAGGAGGAAGAGTAATCGGCGTCATTCCAAAAATTCTTATCGAATGGGAACACCAACATGAAGGAATAACAGAATTAATAATTACAGAAGACATGCATGTACGCAAAAAGAAAATGTATGATTTGTGTGATGCAGCATTGATTTTACCCGGGGGTTTTGGTACGTTGGATGAAATGTTTGAAATGGTAACATGGAATCAGTTATCCATTCATGATAAACCTATTTTCATTTTGAATTCAGATGGGTTTTATGACCATCTTATCCATCATATTCATCAAATTCAAACAAGTGGGTTCTTATATGAGCCCGTCGACAAAAGAATGAAGTTTATTGCATCTCCCGAAGAATTATTACTGTATATTAAAAGCTGATCATTTTCTATTTTTTCGATGCAGGTAAACTGCAAAACCAGCTCTAATAATTGGCAAAGCTCTGTTTTCAGAATCCCTATAGGGTGAATTAACATTTTTTAATGCATCAAACATAATAGCAAAATAGGAATAAGCCTGACCCACTATCCTTGTTCCATAACCAGCCCCCAATAAAATACTTTCAGCATTGAATTTATTTTTCACAGATGGATTCCCGTTGGTATATTTTGTCGTTACTGTTATCCAGTTATACTCCGGCAAAGCAGAAAGAAATAAAAATCGTACCGGCCAGATACGAATGAAAGTACCTGCCCCATAATTAAATACATGGTCGCTAAATCCTGTGTACCGTAAAGAAGTATAATTAATATTGGTGGAGATACCGGCATCCAGCCATTTAGTGATGCTGTAACCAATTTCAGGATTGGCGCCCAACTGGAATATGCCGCTGCTGAAACCAAGATTCAGCGCTGAACCAATAAAAATATTTTCTTTTTTAAACTCAGCTTGCTTTTTTTCTTCTTGCTGGGCAAATAAGGCTGAAGAAAAACTCAAAGCCAGCAGAAAGATCATTGATAATTTAGTTTTCATGCTCAGATTTATTATGAATGCTAATTTAACTCCAATTATTCGGATGGGCTTAATAGTAATTCGTTAAAATATATTTACTGATTAAAATATTTTGCCGGCATTAAGAATATTATTGGGATCAAATGCTTTTTTGATTTGTCGCATCAATTCCAGTTGTTTTTCTTCAAATACAATATTCATATATCCTTTCTGAATCAACCCTATGCCATGCTCCCCGCTAATGGTACCACCGAGATTCTTCACCAGTTCAAAAAGTGCCCGTAAACATTTAGTCATTTCTATATCGCCAAAACTGTTAGGTGTTCCTTCTTTTTTAATACGAATATGAAGATTGCCATCACCGGCATGACCATAACATACCACATCGAAATCATATTGTCTGCCGAGTTCCTTCACACCACGGATTAATGAAGGAAGCTCTGCTCTTGGCACCACCGTATCTTCTTCAATGGAATATCCTGCCAGTTTTACCGCTTCTGCCACTCTCCTTCTCAATTTCCATAATTCATCTTTCTGCTGAGCATCATCAGCAAAATAAATTTCACCAATTTCATAATGCGTCAGCATTAAACTAATTGCTTCCATCTCGCTCATCAATACTTCCATATTATTCCCATCCACTTCAATAATCAGATGTGCTTCTATATCGTCAGTTACCGGAATGGCACTGCTGTCAACAAATGCACTTACAATTTTCAAAGCATTAATTTCAACCAACTCCATAGCGCTGGGTACAAAACCGGCTCTGAAGATGGCGCTGACTGCCTCGCCAGCCTGCTCCAGTTTTTTAAAAGGGACAAGCATCAGCAGATCATATTTGGGATGAGGAATAAGCCGAAGAACAATTTTAGTGACTATCCCTAATGTACCCTCACTGCCAACAATTAACTGAGTAAGGTTATACCCGGTAGAATTTTTTAAAACATTGGCGCCGGTCCAGATAATTTCTCCGGTGGGTAATACCACTTCAAGATTCAACACATAATCTTTCACCACACCATATTTAACTGCTTTGGGTCCGCCACTGTTTTCTGAAATATTTCCTCCAATAAAACAAGAGCCACGGCTTGCAGGATCCGGTGGATAGAATAATCCTTTTTCTTTCACCATTTGCTGCAATACTTCAGTTATTACTCCCGGTTCTGTTGTTACCTGGAGATTTCGTTCATCAATTTCTAAAATAGAATTCATTCTTTCGGTCGAAAGCAAAACACCACCAAGATGCGGCAAGGCGCCGCCGCTGAGGCCTGTACCGGCTCCTCTTGGAGTGACAGGGATTTTACCTGCATTGCAAATTTTCAGTATTGCACCAATCTCTTCTGCAGTTCTGGGTTTTATTACCACATCTGGTAAAAAATGAAGATTTTCTGTTTCGTCATGCGAATAATGCCGCAGTGTTTCTTCATCAAATAAAACAAAATCTTTTCCAACAATTTCTTTAAATAAATTAATAATTTGTGTTGTAAGTGCCGGTTTACTTATAGTCTGCATAATGTGAAATTGGGTCTAATGGTAAAAATCGTACAATTTCATTAATTAACTGAACCAGGAAAGAAGATTAATATTAATTACGGAAAGAAGGACACATAGATTGACGTTTGTTTCCTAAATAGGTATCAAACACGCCTTGCTTTATGAGCGAAAATTCAAAAGCACCGCGGCCGTTATTGTATGTTTTCAAAGTTGACATGGTAGCGTCGTAAGTAAAAGTGGCTTTAATATCTTTCCATTGCAAACCCACCATCGGAATGAAAGCATCTTTAAGCCGGTAATATAAACCTCCGATTAACTGGTATTCGCCATCGCCCGATAAATTGTGATGAACATTGAAACCACCTACCATCTCGTAAGATTTTGCCTGTGTAGTAAAATAAATATTGGGGTTAAAAATCCATAGATTATTTAATAAGAAACTACCATTCAAAAAACCAATATGCCGGATGGCTATCCTGTTATCAATGCCGGGAGATGCATCAAAAAAAGATTCATGGGGCTGATTCACATGAAGAGCGGAATAACCCGCATTCACATAAATTTTTTCATTAGGAAAATATGCATAATTAAGACCTAGCTGAATATCAAGATAGTTGATATTATTAGATGCCAACGCTACAGATGTCGGTAATTTATTATCAAAAAATTTTCCATCATATTGGTCAGGAAATTTCAGGTTGATTACATGA
This sequence comes from Sphingobacteriales bacterium, assembly GCA_023251235.1. Lineage (GTDB taxonomy): Bacteria > Bacteroidota > Bacteroidia > Chitinophagales > Chitinophagaceae > VBAS01. The sequence goes on from JAHEZE010000002.1 coordinate 40,784, forward strand.
ATCTGTTTATTTGCCCAACCCACATTAAAACCTGCACTTATCAAACTTCCGGCATCGATAAGCTGGTGATAAGCCAGTGAACCGTAAATTTTAGTAGAAGAAAGATTTCCGCTTCCAGCTTCATCACGAAGAATAAAACCCCCGGCACCTATCCAACCATTTTCAAATCGGTTGCGCATTACCTGTACATCACCAAATGCACTCATGGTTTTATAAGGAATGGCCATAATGCTTGACCATTGATTCCTGTAATTAATACCCACCCTGTAATCTCCATCAGGAATAAATCCTGTATTAGCAGGATTGGTTGTAAGGGGGGAATTCATGAACTGGGAAAAATGTAAATCCTGTGAGTAAGTACGAGGTACAAAGTACAAAGTACTTAGAAGTAATAGTAATATTGTTAAGTTCCTTTTCATTAGCACATTTGCATATCGGCTCACTTGCAAATTACCTTATTAACGTTATATCTCCTTTTTTGGTTGTTCTGGTTCCATCAAAAAACTCAACTTCAAGTGTATAAGCATATACGTCCATGGGTTGTAACACACCTTTGAAACTGCCATCCCAACCAATACTTTTATCATTTGATTCAAAGACTTTCTGTCCCCAGCGGTTCCAGATAATGAAATTCATTTTTGTGATGCCAAATCCTTTTACAAATATCTTACTATTTATATCGCCACTGTTCGGGGTAAATGCATTGGGCAAATCTACCAGGGCGGCAATGATTGTTTTTACATTCTGACAGGAAATATCAGCACAGCCAGATGAATTAAATGCAACCAGACAAGCATTGAATGTACCAGTTTTATTATACAGATGAACTGCCGGCAATCTTGAAGCAGTTGCCAGGCTATCACCATCACCAAACAACCATTTGAAATTAACTGCATCTGGTGATGCAAGATTGACGAAAGTAGTAGCTGTGTTTTCAACTGGTGGATTGGGTGAAAAACTAAAATTAGATACCGGGTTGTTAAAAACATTAATGGTTAATCTTGTTGTATCAGAAAGATTACAGGTATTTAGATCATTCGCTATTAATGTTATAATATAGCTGCCCGTTACCGCATAGGTATGTACAGGATTTATTGCAACAGAAGTATTTCCATCACCGAAATTCCATAAGAATGTTTGACCTGCTACTGATGTGTTGGTAAAAGTAGCAGTATAGGGTACACAACCTGTAGCAGGTGTAGTAAATTGTGCTTGCACTAATGGTGCAATATTGATTGTTTTTGTTACCGATTCAGAATTATTGCAATACGAAGTATCCTGCAATATCAATTTAATATTATAAGAACCGGTTGCTGTAAAAGAATGAAATACCGAAGCTGTTCCGGTAATAATCACGGGAGAGCCGTCACCAAAATCCCATAAGAATGATTGATTGGTAAATGGCTTTATTAATGGTGCTACAGATAAATTATCAAAACGGAATTTCAGCGAATCACATGGCGCCAGTTTTACTGGATTAAAATCTAGAGTCGCTTGCAGATTTCCCACTTTTATATGCAGATATGCCGTATCCCGTATATTACAGGTTGTGGAATCCTCAGCAATCAACATTACCTGGTACAGGCCGGTCAAATTATACGTATGTGAAGTGTTGGGAACAGTAGTGATTATGGTAGGGGAACCATCACCAAAAGTCCAGTAATATTTCGCTGCATTAGCAATGGTGTCAATGAAATCAACAGTTAATGGAGCACACCCTGATGTATCTCTGGGCACACCATTGATTGATGATTGCAAACCGGCTTCAACCCCGGAAAAATCGAAAGAAATTTTAATCATCGCAAGATTACATCCTTGTGTAGGTGCAGCTCCATTTATGGGCGCCCATACACCGGGTGTTGTAGGAAAAATTGCTCCTCCGCCACAATTAGCACAAACAGCCTGATAAATAACTCCCTGCTGATCAAACCGGCTGGTACCGCCATCAACATGATCTGTAAATCCGAGTCTTTGCCCAAAATAACTTCCAAACAACTGAGAGGTAGCATTCTTTTTTAATACAAAGAAATAAAAATCATTACCGTCAGTTGTAGATTGGATTGCATCTGCTGTAATTGGCAATCCTGTTGTTAAAGATGATTGATATGGATTTGAAGGCGGACTGATATCGCCACCCCACCCCGATACATAAACATTTTCACAATTATCAACAAGAAAGGCTGTTATTGAAATATTAGGCGTGGCTGCCGGTCTGCCAAATGTTGTTGAATAAATAAATGCTGAAAGATCGGGTTGAAGCTTAGCAATGAATTGTGGCGCTGAGCCATTATTAAATATTGCATTTACAATTGGCCATGTTCCTCTTGTTTGTCCGGTTACATAGGGAATTCCAAATTTATCGAATTTGATACCAAAGACCTGGTCGGTTGCTGGTGTTCCAAGATAGGTTGACTGTAAAATAGAATTACCATTATTACTAATAATAGATACAAACCCATCTATCCCACCATTGTTAGAAGGACCAATAGTTCCAGCTGTATTGCCGGGAAAGTTTGTACTGGCAGTGCCACCACCAACATAGATATTACCGTTGGCTGCAAGTGAAAGCACGTAGGCTGCATCATCGGCATTGCCACCAAGATAGCTGGCAAACGTAAGTGATGATACATTAGGATTCATTTTTAAAACAATACCATCCTGATTTCCTCCGCCAAAACCAGTTTGAAATGCTCCTGCTGTAGTTGGAAAATCAGTTGACCTGGAACAAGAAGCCACATAGATATTTCCTCCCCCATCAAGAATAACTTCACTTCTTCCGTCATCACCATAATTCTGTTGCAATGATGATGCTCCACTTCTCGATGCAGTGATATTTACCCCATCTTCTCCAGTGCCGCCAATCCTTTTTGATCCAATAAGCGCTGCTCCTGTCGCATTAAGTTTTGTAACTACTATATCATAACTTCCACCAACACCAATTAATCCGCTTCCTGTTGTAGGATAGTCTGTTGACGAGGTTCTGCCTGCTAAAATGAGGTTGCCTGCACCATCCACAACAAGACTATGTGGCTGATCATTTCCATTACCACCAATATAAGTTGCATAATTCCTTACGGTGCCATTGGGTGATAGCTTCATAATGCTGATATCAGAAGGTGGATTACTGCCACCGCCTGCCCAGGTTGTTTGAAAAGCTCCTACAGTTGTTGGAAATCCGGTTTGAATATTTATCCCACCTGAATAAAAACTACCATCAGGGCCGTAGGTAGCGGTGTACCCCCAATTACTACCGGTACTGCCGGTAAATGAAACAAAAATAAGTGTGGGATCAATTATCAGGACTTCGGCAGGATTATAATTCTTTACGTCAAATCTTACTTCATTACCTGAGAGAATATATTTACAGGAAATTTTTGTACGTTGATTTTTTTCAAACTGATATGTAGCTGGATCAAGTTCTTTCAGATCGCCAACTGAGGTTTTAATAACTAGTTCATTATTTTTTACCTCCAGTTTATCTGCTCCCGAATAGCGCAAAGCAATTTTAGTAAGATCAGCACCGGGTTTTACTACAATATCATATTTCATTCTTCCTGCCTCTGTATAATACCTCACATCCACATTAGGATAAACATTTTTAAGAGTTACTCCCTGGAAAATCCGGCAATGGCCTGCCCATTTTGATGGATCATTACCAATAAAATAATTATTGTAGCTGTCAAGTGGTTTATCCGGTATGATTTCGAAATTAGCTGATGCTCCTGCAAAATTCACGGAATAGGCATGTGAACGAAGAACAGATGGTGATAGTTTTGAATCAATATTTGTATGGCCATGCAGTAGATCATGAATTTTTTTCATGTCATTTTCATTATACTGCAATACAGTAAATCCATTTGATTGGATAAAAACTGACCCGGCAGGTACATCACTTTTAAATTTTACCTTGCTATCCCATTGGCCTTTATTTTCTATAAATTCAAGATTCCCAATCTGGGCTTTTAAGGTTGCAGTAATAATGAGAAGGGATATGGTTATGTAGTAAATCCTGGGCAAAATTTTCTTTTATCTAATTTAACGAAAAAGAGTGATAACGAGTTTTAAATCTTCTGTTAAGATATACGGCTCCATGCTGTTTTATCCTGTTGAGTCTGAAGATAGTTTTTAAGCCGCAAATTTTCTGCCGATTTAAGTTCCGGGTCCTCATCAACAAGAATATTTGCAAGATTTCTGGCTATTTCCATCAAAGACCTGTCTTGGACAATACTTGCCAGCTTAAGGTTTAATATCCCACTTTGCCTTGTTCCTTCAATATCGCCGGGACCACGCATATCAAGATCTTTTTCTGCAATAATGAATCCGTTAGTTGTCGTTGTCATGATTTTCATTCTTTCTTTGGCATCATTACTTATGCCCGTTGCGGTTAGTAGTATACAATAACTCTTTTCCGCACCTCTCCCTACCCTTCCCCGCAGCTGATGAAGCTGTGAAAGGCCAAATTTCTCTGCACTTTCAATAACCATTACACTGGCATTTGATACATCTACTCCTACTTCAATAACAGTAGTGGAAACCATAATCTGGGTATCAGCATTTACAAACCGCTGCATATTAATTCTTTTTTGCTCGGCCTTTTGTCGGCCATGTACCATACTGATCCAATATTTTGGTTCCGGGAACCATGCCTTCAAATTTTCGTAACCTTTCATGAGATTTTCGTAATCAAGTTTATCACTTTCCTCTATTAATGGAAAAATAATATAGACTTGCCGCCCATTAGCAATTTCAGTTCGAAGAAAGTCCATTACTTTATGACGATTGTTTTCATAGCGATGGACAGTAGTAATGGGTTGTCTTCCTGGGGGCATTTCGTCAATTACACTATAATCAAGATCCCCATAAGCCGTCATAGCAAGTGTTCTGGGAATAGGAGTAGCTGTCATAACCAGTATATGGGGAGCCATTTCATTTTTCTCCCAGAGTTTTGCTCTTTGTGCTACTCCAAATTTGTGTTGCTCATCTACTATTGCCAACCCAAGATTTTTGAACTGAACATCTTTCTCAATTACAGCATGAGTCCCTATTAAAATATGAAGCGATCCATCAGATAGTTTTTCCTGTATGTTTTTTCTGGCTCCTGTTTTGGTAGACCCGGTAAGCAGATCAACGTGAACAGGCGTCTGTTTTAATAACCGGATTATATTCTGATAATGCTGATGGGCAAGAACTTCCGTTGGGGCCATCAGGCAACTTTGATAGCCGTTATCTGCTGCAATAAGCATGGTAAGTAATGCGACAATAGTTTTTCCACTACCTACATCACCCTGTAGCAGTCTGTTCATTTGCTTGCCGGTGGCGGTATCATTTCTTATTTCTTTTATTACTCTTTTCTGAGCATTTGTCAATTCAAACGGAAGATATTCACTATAAAATTTGTTGAAATGATCACCTACTCTGGAAAATAAAACTCCTTTAGATAAGCGATGTCTTTGGGATTTGAGTCTCACCATTCTCAACTGGTTCAGAAATAGTTCTTCAAATTTTAACCGGCTGACGGCTTCATCATATTCTTCTATATTCACTGGAAAATGAATTTGAGAATATGCTTTAAAGCGATTTAGCAGTTTTAATTTTTTCAGAATATCATCCGGTAAATTTTCCGGAACATCTTTCTCACTTAACATCCCCAATAACCCGTAAGTTAATTTGCCAATCTGCCTTCCGCTCAGGGCTTTTGATCGCAGCTTTTCAGTTGTTGGATAAATAGGTTCAAGAAAAGCTTTACCCTCTTTTTTTTCATCATTAAGAATTTCCATTTCAGGATGAACAATCTGTGGACGACCCTGGTAAAAACTTACCCTTCCGTAAACCAGGTATTGGCGGCCCGGCTCTAACATCTTCTGTATCCAATTGAGACTCTGAAACCATGTTAATTCTAAAAACCCAGTTTTGTCTTTTAATTGTGCAACAATGCGTTTGCTTCTTTTAGCTCCTACAGTTTCTATATTAAGAAGTGTACCCGCAACCTGAACAAATTCTGTTGAAGGAATAATTTCATTTATAAAATTAATATTTGTTTTATCAACATGGCGATGAGGAAAATGATTCAGCAAATCATTAAACGTAAAAATTCCCAACTCCTTTTTAAGCAAATCTGCCCGCTGAGGACCTACCCCCTTTAAATACTCAATAGGGCTGAATAATATTTGATTAAACCTGTTTATTTGTTCTTTTAAACAAAAATACTATACCAGCCTGAAGCAATCTGTTAAAAGATAAAGAAGAAACAGAATTATATAAAAACTTGAATTGCCCGATTTTTTTAATTATTTTCACAGTAGTAATTCTTTATCCATAAAAGCCTGTACCAATGAACAACTGTTTATATCTGTTACAATTCAGTCTTAATTTCACCGATTTCAAATTAGCTTTGCTTTGTTATGTAACTGCATTTGTTCTTACACTTATTTTTATTCCGCCGGTTTTACTGATGGTAAAAAGGTTTAAACTTTTTGATCGGCCTGCTTCAAGAAAAGAACATAGCATACCCACCCCTACTTTTGGTGGCATAGCTATTTTTGCGGGCACCTTTGTTTCTCTTCTACTTTGGTTCAACTTCAATAATCATCTATCAGTAATAATTTTTTATCTTTCTGTAATAATAATTTTCGGTGTTGGTATAATGGATGATTTCAGAGACCTGGCTGCCCGTTACAAACTTATAATAGAAGCTGGGTTGGCTACTTTATTAACCATATCCGGAATAAGGATAACGGGTTTGGGAGGTCTTTTTGGCATTTATGATCTGAATATTTTTGGCCAATATATTTTTACCGTAATAACAATAGTTGGAATCACCAATGCTTTTAATCTTTTAGACGGCATTGATGGTCTTGCAGGTGGTATGGGCTTCATGAGTCTGATTACATTGGGAATTTTTTTAACCTTGAGCAAAGATTACAACTATGCTTTGATCGCCTTTGCACTGGCAGGAAGCCTGCTTGCTTTTTTATATTATAATTTTAACCCTGCAAAAATATTTATGGGAGATACCGGCTCCCTGATTTTAGGTTTTATTATTTCAGTTCTTTGTGTGCAATTAATTAAAATAAATTCAATTGCCGTTACTCCGGTTGTTCCTTATATTCAGATTTTTACTTTGGGAATTGTTTTAATCCCGGTATTTGATACATTAAGGGTGTTTAGTACCCGGATCTGGAAAGGACGTTCGCCTTTTTCTGCTGATAAAGCACATATTCACCACCTGATAACCAATGAAGGTTTCAGTCACGGTTTAGCAGCAAGAATAATTTGTGTAATTCACGGCTTTTTTCTCATCCTTATTTACTGGTTAAAAAATATAAGGATGGAAATACAATTGCTGATACTTGCCAGTTCGATGTTCTTTATTATTTATCTTCTAAGCAATATCGGACTATTGAAAAAGTTTATTAAGAGGGAGAAACCAGTAGCTCATTCTGAATAGTCATTTTCCGATACAAAAGATGAAAGTTACTGATGTATCAACACTTTCGGAGGATTGGGCAACAATTAGCCAACATGATTGACTAAAGCAAGTGCAAGCACTGCTTAAACAAGAGAAGAAAAAATTATTGAGTTCATAGTGTGCAAGGCTGCATCATAGCATCTGGAATTATAAACATTACTGCTTATCGTAGCTGCCAGGCAACAGTTTCCTGTTGTAATCCCACCTGCCGGCAATTCCTGGAATGCTCTTTCCGCTCTTAAATATGACTTCAATGTATCAGTCGTTTCTGCATTTGCAATCTTAAAGTTCACCAAGCAAAGAAATTTTATGAAATATTAAATATCTTCAATGTATTACTTCTCTTAAACACTGCTATGCCTACACTAAGCCCCATTCCGTTCAGAATAAAGATTGGTGTAACTGGCCATAGAAGGGATTTGCATAATACAGATGGGCTAAAAATTAATTTCCCTGCCCAATGAAAACGAGGTGGGCAAAAGATGATTCAAAAATTCCTTTGGTTGATGAGGGTTATGAGTATCGTGACCCAACAAAAATATTTCTGCAAAAAAAGGATGGAATACCATTTTAATAAAAGCCCCCGTGGATACTTTTAAAGGTGAGTGGCAGAACCTGGTGAAGTGGATGTTTACCTTTGTTGGGGTTATAAATGTTATAAGCCTAAACCCGATTTAATCAGCCATCATAATAATGCCTCATTCGGATTTTTGGATCGCAGTTATATTTCTATGTAAACTATCTTTAATGTTGTCTAACTTTCAGTACAGATTACTGAAGCGATTAAAAAAAATATTTTTACCCGGCTATGCTATTTATTCAGCTAACAGGATTATCAGGTTCAGGTAAATCAACAATCGCAGATGGTGTAAAAGTATTACTGCAAAGCAGTGGCTTTCGGGTTGAAGTAATTGATGGCGATGTTTACCGGAAGAAGCTTTGTCCTGATCTTGGTTTTTCAAAGAAGGACAGGAATGAAAACATAAGAAGACTTGGGTTTGTTTCCAGCAAGTTTGCTGAAAATGGGGTTATTTCAATTCTTGCTGTCATCAATCCGTATGAAGAAATAAGAAAAGAGCTTTCATTGTATGGTCCGCATGTAAAAACGGTATGGATCAATTGCGATCTTGAGATACTTATTAAAAGAGACACCAAGCAACTTTATAAAAAAGCAATGCTGCCCGATGATCATCCGGATAAAATAAGAAATCTGACAGGAATCAATGATCCCTATGAGCCACCCAAGAACGCCGACCTCGTTATTAATACAACAATAGAAAGTGAGGATAAAAGCATAAAAATATTTTTTGATTATATCATTCAGAATATAAATGGCTAATTGAGATCTTCATGGATAAATTTTTGCCCTTACCACTTTATTCTTTTTTGAATATTGCAATTAAGAATGGCGGCTTTTCAATAAGAAAAATAAAAAACATTACTCCATGGCTTATTAAGACTGTATTATTTGAACCGGTACGCTGGGCTGAATTGGGATTTTATAATCAAAAGATCAGGAATCATGTTATTCAAAAACATCCACTTTTTATTCTCGGCTATTACAGGAGTGGCACTTCGTTTTTACATCAATGTTTAGTACAGGATGTCCGCTTAGGCTATCATACCAATTATCAAATGGTTTTGCCCGAAGTGATGCTGACTACCGAAAAAGCATTGCTGCCCGTATTTGAATCTGTTTGCCGCCTTTTTAAAATAAAAGATTCGGTGCACAGGGTGCCGTTATCCTTCCGCTTTCCCGGAGAAGAGGATGCAACTATGACGACTTTTCTTGACCCCCGCAGTTCACAATGGGGATACTTTTTACCCAGGATGATGAATGAGCATTTTCAGAAATTTGTGTTATTTGAGAATGTTGAGCCATCTGAAATTGAAGCCTGGAAAACGTCATTTGTTTACCTGCTTAAAAAGATTTCTTTAGCCAACCAGCAAAAACAATTGGTGTTAAAGAGTCCACCCAACACCGCAAGAATAAAATTGCTGCTTTCCATTTTTCCTGATGCAAAATTCATTTTCATTCACCGTAATCCCTACGAGGTTTACGCATCGAACAAAAAATTTTGGCAGGTGGTGCAGCGGCAATTTGCATTACAGAGAACAAATTCTGTTGATGTAAATTCTGTAATACTCGATACTTATTCCCGGATAATGAATCGTTATTTGATGGAAAAAGATTTTGTTCCGCCGGGGCAATTAACCGAACTGGCTTATGATGATTTTATCCGGAACCCGGTAACAAGCCTTAAAAAGGCTTACTCGGAACTACGGCTGGATGATTTCAGTTATTGCGAAGAAAAAATTAAAACATTTATTGGACCTCAAAGGCAATTCGTTCAACTGAATCATGCATTACCTGATGATGAAAGAAAATTAGTCTCTGAAAAACTGGAAACTTTTATCAGATACTGGAATTATCCTTTATTGTGATACATTTTTGATATGTGCAGCCAGTTCGGCAATAGTTTGATGCTCAAAAATATTTTCTACACTTACCCGCAAGCCGGATATATTAGCTTTGGCCACTACTTCAAGACTTTGAATTGAAGCACCTCCGAGATCAAAAAAATTATCATTGATTCCAACTTCTGCAACATCCAGCACATCCTGCCAGATGCCTGCTAAAATTTTCTCTATCCTGTTTCGCGGGGCAATATAGCCGGTCTGCTGGCGAATATCTTCCGGAGACGGCAAAGACTTGCGGTCTATTTTACCATTGGGGGTTAATGGTAAGCTTTCCAAACAAATAAATGCTGCGGGCATCATATAGGAAGGGAGTTTTTCCCTGATGAAATTCTGCAATTCATTTTCACCGGGAATTTTATCATGCTTTGGAACATAATAAGCCGCGATTCGTTTGTCACCATTTGTTTCAGTACGGATAATTGAAACAGCGTCCTTAACTGCAGGATGCAGTAACAGTGCAGCAGTTATTTCACCCAACTCAATTCTATAACCATTGATCTTCACCTGGTCATCGTTCCGTCCAAGGAGTTCGATCGAATAATCCGGAAGATAACGGGCATTATCTCCGGTTTTATACAACCGTGCACCGGGTTTGGAGCTGAAACAATCGGGAATAAATTTTTCAGTTGTTAAATGTTCACGATTAAGATAGCCCGGTGATACCCCCTCGCCACCGATATGCAATTCCCCAATTACGCCAATAGGTACTAGCTGTAAATTTTTGTCAAGTATATATAATTGTGTATTACCAACAGGTTGCCCGATAGTAACCGGGTTATCTCCTTTTTGAATCTGATTAACCGATGACCAGACAGTTGTTTCAGTTGGTCCATACATATTCCACAAATGAGCGGTACGATCCAATAATTGATCAGCCAATTTTCGTGTTAAAGCTTCTCCGCCGCAAAGTGCTTTTAATCCGGACTCAGCTTTCCAGCCGGTATCAATCAGTAATTGCCAGGTTGCCGGCGTTGCCTGCAACATAGTAACCTGGTAACGCCTGATGGCTTGCCCGATCAAAACCGGATCAGATAACATTTCTTTACTTGCTATCACTACAGTTGCTCCGGCTATCAAAGGCAGAAATAATTCCAGCGCAGCAATATCAAAAGTGAATGGAGTCACAGCCATTAACACATCATCTTCTTTGATTCCCGGTCGTTGACGCATAGAGCATAGAAAGTTCATCAACGATGAATGAGACACCATTACACCTTTTGGTTGTCCTGTTGATCCTGATGTATAAATAATATAGGCAAGATCACCGGACGTGATTCCAGGGTTTGGGTTTGAATATTCACTTGCAGAGAGGTTAACATCATTCAAATTAACAATATGAATATTTTGATTATCGGATGATGCATAATTTATATTAGTAATTAACACTTTTACATCCGCATCATTCAAAATAAACTGAACCCTTTCTGTAGGAAAGGATCTATGAATGGGAACATAAATCCCGCCTGCTTTGTGTATGCCAATTAATGCTTCAATGATTTCTAACGATCTTTCCATCAAAATACCTACACGGATTCCCGGCCCAACGCCCAGTGTATTCAGATGTCTGGCCAAAATATTTGCACGCCGGTTCAGTACGGAATAGGTTATTGAATCATGATCATGAATAATCGCAATGGCATCGGGAGTCTTTTCAGCCTGAGCTTCAAAAAGCTGGTGTAAACATTTATCTTTTGGGAAATCAAATTCAGTCTGATTCAGACCATAGATAATTTGGTTTAGTTCTTCTTTACTGATTATTTGCAGGTCGGAGATCGGTTGGTCAGGTTTTGCAATTATATCTTCAAGAAGTAATTGGAAAGACCGGAACATCCTTGCAACTGTTGCTGCTTTGAACAGATCATCTCCATATTCAACAGTGGCATGCCATTGCCCTTCGGACCTGGTTAACATCAGTGTCAGATCAAATTGTGATACGCCGCGATCAATTTCAAGGAAACTTATGTCAAGACCCGGTATTCCCAACTTTGGCATTGGTGAATTTTGCATATTGAAAACAACCTGGAAGATGGGTGTCCTGCTAAGATCACGTTGAGGATTTAGTTCTTCTACAAGTTTTTCAAATGGCAGATTCTGGTGAGCATAAGCATCGAGGCATAGGTTCCGAACCCGTTTGAGCAATTCATGGAAGCCCGGATTGCCGGAAAGATTTACCCGAAGTGCAACCGGATTGATAAAGACACCGATCATATTTTCTATATCAGGATGATTGCGGTTGGCTACCGGGCTTCCGACAATAATATCATCTTGCCCGCTGTAGCGATAGAGAAGAATATAATATGCCGTAAGCAAGGTCATAAATAAAGTAGCATCTGACTCCCTGCTTAATTTTTCAAGAGCTTCTGTAAGTTCAAGGGAAATGATAAAACGATGTGTTCCTCCGGAGTAAGTTTGTTTTGTGTTGCGTAGCTGATCAATAGGTAATTCAAGAACCGGAAGTTCACCGCCTAATTGCTTTTTCCAATAAGCCATTGATGATCGTAAATCCAATCCGGGTTTCTCACCGGCTTGCCGGTATGCATAGTCGCTGTATTGAATTGAAAGTTCTGGGTGTGATTTGATTTTGCCGTTAATGATTTCCTCATAGAATAACATCAACTCTTTAAGAAATACTCCTAATGACCAGCCATCTGAAATAGTATGATGAGCAATAACGAGCAACAAATATTTTTCTTCATTTAATACATATAGCCTGAGACGTATCAGCGGCGCCTGGGAAAGGTCGAAAGGTTTCAAAACTTCTTTTTCAGCATGTTGCCTTGCGATGGTCAATTGTTCTGCAGTCTGAATCTTTTGCAGATCTTTAATTGGCAGCGTAATCCCTGCTTCCGGCAATACTTCGGGAACAAGTAATCCTTTATCGAAAGAAAAATATGTACGCAGTGTATCATGACGGGCAATGATTTTGTTGGCACTCTTTTCCAGTGCAGCAATATCGGGTTTGCCATTTAATTCAAGAAGGACTGAAAGATTATTTACTGCAGTACCGCGGTTGAGTAATTCAAGAAATAACTGGCGGCGCTGCGGAAAGGAAATGGGAACAGGGATGCCGGAAGGGCATCGTGGAATACCCATTGAATGATCATTTGATTGTCCTTCCAGCCACTTTTCTAATAAGGCCCTTTTTACCGGTGAAAGATACTTGTTCATCATTTTAATTTCCATTCGAAAGTAATCGCTGCGCTTCATCCTCACTCATTTCTTCAATCTTGCTAAGGATTTGTTCTTTTAACATTTCTGCCAGTCTATCTATTGTAAAAGCTTTAAATGCATCTTGCGGATTGATCCGTATGCCAAATGATTTTTGAGCCAATGCCAATACCTGTGCGGCTAATACAGAATCACCACCAAGTTCAAAAAAGGAATCATGCACACCCACCCTATCAATATGCAAAGTCTGCTGCCATAACTGTGCAAGTTTGCGTTCAACTTCATTTCGTGGCACTACATACTGCTGACGAAGTTTAGGTCTTGCATACAGACGTGCAACATGTGTTTCACTTCCGCCAACTTCTTCAAGGAATGGCAGGCCTGCAGCAGTTGGGTAAAGCTCGATCAGGTTTTTCAGGTCGAAAGGCAATACCATTATTTGAGGCGTTGGTTCATTGATCAACTGTTCAAGAATTTCCAGGCCACGATCAATTTTTATAATCTTTATTAAATGTTGGGTTGATGCATTCTGTCCTTTTAATCGTTCAGTTGTTTCTGCAGCTAATCCAACTTCAGCCCAAGGCCCCCAGTTGATACTGATGGCTGGTAGTCCCAGGCTACGACGATAATATGCAAACGCATCGGGATAGGCGCTTGCAGCCGCATAATTTCCCTGCCCCGGTGATCCCAATACTGAAACAGCAGATGAAAACAGCACAAAGAAATCTAAAGAAAGATCTAATGTTGCTGAATGAAGATTCCATGTGCCATCGAGTTTTGGAGTCATGACCTTTTCCATCCGCTCTCTGTTAAGGTTGAGCAGTGAGCCATCGTCCAATACTCCTGCCGCATGAATTACTCCCCGCAGCACGGGCATTTCATCTTTAATCTTGTCAAATACATTTTTTAATTGATCAGGGCTGCTTACATCTGCCTGTGAAATGACTACCTCAACTCCTTTATTCCTCATTTGGTCAACCATATTCATTACAGATGAGGATGGTTTACTTCTCCCCAATAATACCAGGTGTTTGGCACCTCTTTGTGACATCCATTCTGCTGTTTTAATTCCTAAGCCTCCCAGTCCGCCGGTTATAAGGTATGTGCTATCGGGTTTAAATATCATTGCAGGTGTGTTCCATAAAGTATTAAGTGTAAATGGCAAAAGCCGGTGAACAAAGCGAACACCATCACGATATGCAATTTGATCTTCACGACCATCTGTTGAAAGCTCTTTTACAAGAAGAGGAATTGTTTCAGCATCCTGGTGTTGCGGATCAAGATCAATACGGACGCATTTGAACTCCGGCAGTTCAAAACTTATTACTTTTCCCAAACCCCATATCGGGGCTTGTTCAATTGCAAGTGGTTCATCAGGCTTTACTTGTTGTGCACCTCGTGTCACCAACCATAAACGTGGTATTCCTGCCATACGTCTCGCTAATATCTGCACCAGGTATAACAGGCTCATGCTGCCATCTATTTGCATAGCATCAATACTCCCATTTGTAGCCGGCACTGATGTTGTTGAAAAACTCCACAAGTGTATAACTCCATATAATGGCGATGATATTTCATTCACCCGATTCTCAATTAACTCAACCAACGAATCATCATTTCCTTTTTTTATCTTTTCTAATGCTTCGCTGCAGAACAACAGGTGGCAATGATCCCCGTTTACTTCAATTTGTTTAGCCAACTCTTCACCTAAACCTTCATCATCAGCTAAAATCAACCAATGTTTTTTATCACCGGCAGAAAGAGTTGTAGTACATGACTCGGTTTTGATTTGCCACTGCAACTGGTACAACCAGGTATCTTGTTCTGAAAGCAGGCGGCGTACATGCCTGCTGGTGTGTTGCAACCTGAATTCTGTCAGTTCAGCTATTGTCTGACCGTTATTATCATATAACCTGATGTCAGCATTAAGAATATCTGTACTTTCTTTGGCCTCTGACCGCAGCGATACATGACTCCAGGTAAACTGACCTGGTTTGGAGAAGAACCTGATCTGTTTACATCCGGTTGGGAGATAAAAACTTTGTTCATGAGATGCATTTTGGGTAGCGGCTAACACCTGCAAACATCCATCTAATATTGCAGGATGAATTTGATACACTTCAGTTTCATGCCGTAATGATTCAGGTAAACTGATATACCCTAATGATTCAGCATCTTTAGTCCAGACATGCTGAACAGACCGGAAACCCGGGCCATACGTTACTCCACGAGACTGCAAAAGATCATAAAATTCCCCTGAAGTAAATTGTGTAGTGCTTTGTTGAAGAATTGAATCGTGATGTATTCCATTTGAAGATCCTGAATCTTCCGTTTCCGGGTTCTTTATTAATGTTGCAGAAGCATGAAGTGTCCATTTCTCTTTTTCAGCAGCTCTGCTATAAATACTAAAAGTGAAACTATCTTCTTTTCCGGGGGACAAAATTGATTGAATCGTTCTTGACTTTCCTTTAATTAAGATCATGCTTTCATCGAAAGCGAAATCACAAACTGTGTAAGAGTTATTTAATCCTGTGTCTTTAGCAGATTGTAATGTCATTTCAATATAGCCTGCAGCAGGGAACAATATCTCGTTGCCGATCCGGTGATCTCCAAGAAAATTCAGTATTGAATCATCAGTGGTTGTTTGCCATACAAAAGAAGCAGGAGAATTTGCAAGGTTCATCCGCTCTCCCAGCAACGGATGATTTTCTACGGCCTGGTGCCAAGCGTTTTTTGAACCCGAAGGTTTTTTATCTATCCAGTAACGCTGTCGTTGCCAGGGAATCGTTGGAAGATGGACATAGTTTCCACGGATTGGATAGAGTTTTTTCCAGTCAATCGAAAATCCTTCAGCATAAAGCTGGCCCAATGTCCTAAGCATTACTTCACGTTCAGGTGTATCACGACGTAACGAGGGGAATACCCTGACATGCCGATGAGATGGTTGTAACGATTGTTGTATTGATCCAAGAAGAACAGGATGCGGGCCGATTTCAATAAAATCAGAATGACCATTTTCCAGCAGTTCATCAATTGCAGCAGCAAACAAAACAGGTTTTCTGATATTATCCATCCAGTAGTTTGCATTAAATGTAAGTTCATCTCCGCGATGGCCCGTTACTGTGGAATAGAACGGGATCTTTGGAGTCAGTGGATTTAATTCACTTAATCCATCAATTAATTCGGTACGCAAAGAATCCATTTGCGGGCTATGCGATGCAACATCAACATTTACGAGTTTGCAAAAAAGATTTTGGCTCTCTAAAGACTCCATCACTTTTTTAATTGTTCCGGGATTGCCTGATAAAACAGTTGATGCAGGTCCACTGATCACAGCGATAGAAATATCTTTAGCGAAATCATTTAATAGTTTTTCAGCATGATCTGCTGATAACTCCGTTGCAAGCATAGAGCCTTGTCCGCTCAATTGTTTTAAGAGCTGACTGCGATAACACACAACTTGTATAGCATCTTCCAAACTCAGGATGCCGGCAATATGTGCTGCGGCTATTTCACCCATACTATGCCCGGTTACGGCATCAGGTATAATACCCCATGATTGCCATAGTTCTGCAAAGGCAACCTGTACGGCAAAGATTGCCGGTTGAACCACATCAATTTCATCAAGACGGGATTCTGACTCTTTATCACGCAATACATTAATCAGTGACCATCCAAAACGTACATGAATAATTTGATCAATATTTTCTATTGCATTATAAAAAAAGGGTTCCTGTTTTATCAGATCACGACCCATGCCATACCACTGGC
Source organism: Sphingobacteriales bacterium (assembly GCA_023251235.1). GTDB lineage: Bacteria > Bacteroidota > Bacteroidia > Chitinophagales > Chitinophagaceae > VBAS01. Next base: position 57,672 of record JAHEZE010000002.1, read on the forward strand.
CTCCCTGTCCTGAAAAAACGAATACAAGTTTTCGTTGCTGATTCCGAATTTCATTGCCAATAAAAATATTGGGATCCGTTTCTCCATGTACAAAGGCACGAAGACTATCACATAATTCTTTCCGTGTGTTACCAATTATTGCCAGGCGATGATCATACTGACTGCGTCTTAAACCTGCGGCATAACATATATTTTTTATTGTAGCTGCAGTATCAGAACTGATTAATTCATGAAACCTGTTTGCAAGTAATTGAAGCGCTTCATTGCTTTTAGCTGATAACGGAAGCAGATGGCAAGCTGGCTCAGTTGAAAGATCAGGTTCTTTTATCTCTTGTTTGATATCATTAGCTTCACGAACCACAAGGTGGACGTTTGTACCTCCGAAACCAAATGAACTTACACCGGCAATGGATGCACCGGCATGTGAAGGCCAGGGCTTTAATTCATTACTGACTTGCAATTTTAATTCATCGAAATTAATATGCGGATTAGGGGTATGATAATGAACAGTTGGAGGAATCGTTTGATGCTTCAGGCTTAGAATAACTTTGATCAATCCGGCAATACCGGCCGCTGATTCCAAATGCCCGATATTAGTCTTTACAGAACCGATTGTACAAAGACCATCCGTTCGATCAATACCCAACACAGCGCCGATGGCCTGGGCTTCGATCGAATCACCTAACAGCGTACCTGTTCCATGAGCTTCTATGTATTGAACATTTGCCGGTGATACACCAGCGGCATGGTATACTTCTCTTAACAAGGTTTCCTGAGCTTCACGACTCGGAGCAATCAAACCATTGGTGCGTCCATCCTGTATCATCGCACTTCCTGCAATCACTGCGTGTATAGGATCACCATCGGCAATGGCGGATGAAAGTGGTTTAAGTATAACAAGACCTCCCCCTTCACCACGAACATATCCATTTGCCCGGGCATCGAATGTTTTGCATCTTCCATCCGGTGCAAGAACGCCAGCCTTGGTAAAAGCAATCGAGTGTGCCGGCGACAATATCATATTCACTCCACCTGCAAGTGCCATTGTGCATTCACCATTCCGTAGACTTTGACATGCTAAATGAACTGCTGCCAAAGAAGAAGAACACGCTGTGTCAATTGCAATGCTTGGGCCATGAAAATTATAGGTATAAGAAATGCGGTTAGCAGCAATAGATAAAGCGCTTCCTGTCCCTGAATGACCGCTTATTTGAACAGGGTTATCAAATTGAAGCAGGCTGTATTCATTTACTGAAATACCAATGAATACTCCTGTCTTGCTGCCATCCAATTCATCAAACACCTGGCCGGCATCATCGAGAGCTTCATAAGATAACTCCAGCAGTAATCGCTGCTGCGGATCCATATGTATTGCCTCAACAGGTGAAATGCCAAAGAAGAAGGGATCAAACTGATCAATACTGTTAAGGAATCCACCCCAATAGGAAATTGATTTGCCGGGAACAGCAGGATCAGGGTTGTAAAAGGCTTTCTTATTCCACCTGGTTTCCGGTACTTCAGAAATTGCATCAACACCTTCACGGAGTAATTTCCAGAAAGATTCAGGATCCTTTGCTCCCGGAAAACGGCAACTCATTCCAATAACAGCAATTGGTTCCGATAAGTTAACTGCGGGAGAGTTTAAAACGGAGTCAGATTTTATATTTTCCCGGTTTCCGGCAAGATGATCAGAGAGTGATACTATATTGGGATAATCATAAACAAGTGTAGGAGAGATGCGACGGCCAAGGAACTCTTCTAAATCGCCGGAAATTGTTACTGCATCAAGCGAGGATAATCCGTAAGCGGAGAAAGGTTCATGGATATTAATAGTATCCGGAGCAATATTCAACAACTTAGCGATATGCGAGATCAGCCAATCCTGTATTTCTCTTTTATTATGCATGCCAGAAGTAATTTAATAAGTAAAAAAGAAAATACATTTTACTTATTCTGCCTGCCCTTATGTATTTTGTTTTAAAACTATTTTTTTGAACGATTGCCACCCACCTGCATCTGCCAGAAGGAAGTCATGCCGGGCCGCCGGTCAATTGTGCCCTGCTGGTTATCATCATTCATTTTATTCCACATCAGCGGATAAGCTTCAATAGGGGGCACTTCTTTCATTTCACCGGGTTTCTGTATTTTTTGCTGTGCTTCAGTAATGAAAGGTTCCAGCATTTCATATTTCATTTTCTCACGGTTTAATTCTCTCTCTTTGAATTGCGGTAGCACTTCAGTTCCAAAAAGCTCGAGTGATTTACAGATATGTTCATGTTTATAGTTTCCGCTTTGTTGCAAAAAGATCAGTTGATCCACCCCTGCATCTTCCAGTTCACGAAAATTTTCTATCAACTGCTCAGGATTTCCAATACCTCTCATGCCGGCTTTCTTACGTTCCCGTTCCATCTTTTCAATACCTGATGCCGGTGTTTTTTTAAAATCATTCCACAGATTTGTATGACCTGGAATATGGATGCCATCCCTCCAATAATGACCCAATCCGTATGCAAAGAAGTGAGCTCCTTCCATTCCTTGTTTGATTGCTGTTTCCTGGTCCCTGTCGCACATAAATCCTGTTAACATTGCTACATTCGGATTTACTGCTTGTGCTATAGGAGTGCAATTCTTTTTGAATGTTTCATAATATTCATCTACCCAGAATTTTGCTTCCTCTGCATTTACAAAAGCAAAGGTTAACCCACCCATTCCCAAACGTGCTGCTAATTGTAAGCTATCCCTGTTCGAGCAAGCTGCCCAAACAGGAGGATGAGGTTTCTGCAAAGGTTTTGGCACAATGTTTCTGTGTGGCATCGAAAAATATTTTCCGTCGTAACCGGGATAAGGCTCCATGCACATCATTTTTGCAGTCTCCCTTACTGCTTCCGCCCACATAGGACGTTTGTCAACAAAGTCAACACCAAACGCTTCAAGTTCCATACGTGAACCCGATTCGCCGGTACCCCATTCAACACGGCCACCACTTATGATATCGAGTGTAGCAAGACGTTCTGCTATCCTTGCGGGATGATTAACCTTTGGCGACATAATGGTAATGCCATGTCCTAACCTGATATTTTTTGTACGTTGACTGCATGCAGCAAGAAAAACTTCAGGTGCTGATGAGTGACAATACTCTTCAAGAAAATGATGTTCCTGTACCCAAACATAATCAATACCGATTCGATCTGCCAATTCAACCTGCTCCAATGCTTCCCGGAAAAGCCTTGCTTCATCTCCATTATTCCATGGCCGGGGTAATTGCAGGTCAATAAAAATTCCAAATTTCATGTCAATGTAATTTCTTTTAAAGTTCCGGCTATATAATATTCTTTGCAGAGAAAATGTCTTTTTTTACCACTCGTTGTTCTTGGAATTGCTCCGGGATCAGTCAACCGGATATCATCAATGGTAAGGCCATGATACACGGATATTGCATAACGGATTGCTTTTATCACTTCATGTTCATTGATTATTGATTTGTGCTTTATCTCTGCAACTACGATTATACGTTCAGCCCCCTTATTACTTATGGAAAAAACTGCACTTCCTCCCGGGAGAATAGCAGGATATGAAGATTCAACTGTTCTTTCTATATCATGCGGGTAATGGTTTTTCCCATCAGAGATGATCAGGTTCTTGATACGTCCGGTAATATAAAATTCTCCATCGTTTTCAAATCCCAGGTCGCCGGTTCGTAAATATTTTCCTTCCTCGCCATTTGATAATTGCGCATTAAAGGTCAGTTCTGTTTCCAAAGGTTTATTCCAATAACCACTGGCGACGCTTGGTCCGCTTATCCAGATTTCGCCAACTTCACCGGGATTAGATGGCCTTAATGTTTCCGGGTTCACAACCCATATCTTTTGATCTGACTGGCTGTGCCCGCAACTTATCACCGTCCTTGTATCCTCGTTACTTTCAGGTGAAATGAGTATTTTATTTTTTTCAAGTTCTGAATTCACCAGGTGAATTTTCTTTGGTGATTTGGGCCTTCCTGTTACTAATAATGTTGACTCTGCTAACCCATAGCACGGTAAAAAGGCATCACGATGAAAACCGCAGGGAGCAAAATATTCTGCAAACTCATCCAGTGTTTTATGATAAACAGGCTCAGCACCGTTAAAAGCAATTTTCCATTGGCTGAGATCAAGTTGCTCCCTTTGCTCGGGTGTTATTTTTTTTACACATATGTCGTACGCAAAATTTGGTCCTCCGCTCACCGTGCCGCGAAATCGGGAAATAGTTTGAAGCCAGCGAAGGGGACGTTGTAAAAACATCATATACGGCATCAATGTAACAGGAATACCAGAATACACAGGTTGCAAAATTCCGCCGATGAGGCCCATATCATGATAGGGAGGTAACCAAATGATGCCATGACTTTCGTCTGATACTCCGAAAATTTTTTCAATAAGTTTCATATTATCGAGCAGGTTGCCATGAGTGATCATTACACCTTTTGGTGTGGTCGTTGAACCGGAAGTGTATTGAAGAAAGGCAAGATCATTCCCTTTGATAACCGGTTGTTGCCATTGCTCAGCCGGGACGCCTGTTTTGTCATCATCAGTTACTATCAGTTTCATGTTACCTAAACACGTGATGATTTCTTTCCGGAATTTTAACACATCAAATAATGATGCAGTTAAAAGCGCAACAGCAGGTTTGGCGTCTGCAGCTATGCGAAGGATAGCAGGCAAGTTTTTCTCAATTCTGGCAGGATGAGGAGGAAATGCGGGGATAGGGATGATCTTTGCGTACAGGCAACCGAAATAGGCTACGATAAAATCCAACCCGGGTGGAAAAAAAATAAATGCACGGTCGCCGGTTTTTGTTGAAGTTTGTAGTAATGCTCCTAAGGAACGGGCACGCCGGTCTAACTCTTCATAAGTCATAACAACTTCTTCATATTCTCCGTCTGTCAGGAATCGAAATGCCAACTGGTGCGGCTGATTTGCAGCACGCCACTGTAAAACATCAACCAATGAAACCGACATAGATATCATACGAGGATATTAAAAATAATCTTTTACCAACCGGGACTCAATCCTGTGATTATGATTTAGCGTAACAGGGAAATACTTCTGGCATGATGACTATTTCATAAACCCGGATATATCTAATGTAAGGTTTTTTCCGGGAAAATAAGCTTACTTTTAAACTGTGTGATATTTTTTGTTTGGTAGTCACCGGAAATGTTTATTGCTAAAATTAGGTTCTAATCTGGAACTATGGATATTAAACAGAACACCATCGTCGAGAGTATAGGTACTTATCTTCCTCCAAAATTAATTTCCACTGCTGAGGTACTTCAGGACTGTAAGACCAAAATTCAATTCCCGCTGGAAAATATAACAGGGATCAAAACAAGACGAATGGCAGGGGAAACTGAGTTTTCCATTGACCTGGCAAAAAAGGCTGTTGCTGATTGCCTGGCTAATTCAAAATATGATCCATCCGATATTGATCTCCTGATCTGTTGCAATATTTCAAGATGGGATGGGCCGGGAATGATCTCTTTTGAACCCGGTACATCTGTTAAACTAAAAAAGGACTTTGGTTTTGCTAATGCATTGGTTTTTGATATAGCGAATGCATGTGCAGGAATGTTTACAGGGATTCATGTTTTAAATGCATTTATCAGAACAGGTGCTATCCGGCGGGGCATGGTAGTGAGTGGAGAATACATCACACATCTTACCAATACAGCACAAAGGGAAATTGAAAGTTTTATGGATAACCGGCTTGCATGTCTGACATTGGGAGATGCTGCAGCAGCATTGATATTGGAAAAAGCGAATGACAGTCAAACCGGCTTCCAGGAATTTCAACTTCAGACTTTCGGCCGATATAGCCCTTACTGTATTGCTAAAGCCTCAGCAGGTGGCGGGTTTATCATGCGTACTGACTCAGTGAACTTAACAGATGTAGCAATTAGATCCGGTGCAGCTCATTCAATAAATACATTAAGCCGTGCTGAATGGCCACCTGAAAGCTTTCAGCATTTGGTGATGCATCAAACATCCCGGATGACCCTTAATAGTGCAAGCCGGGAAATAAACCGTTTATTAAAAAGCAGGATCAGTTGTGATGAAAACACAATTAATAACCTGGAGCAGCGTGGTAATACTGCATCCACTGCACACTTCATAGCCATTGCAGATGAGATCCGCAACAATAAGATCAATACAGGAGATAAGATTGTATTCAGCATTTCAGCTTCGGGGCTTACTATCGGTACGGCGCTTTATATTTTTGATGATCTGCCTGATCGTTTAAGACAACCGAAATCAAAAAAAAATATCAATCAAAACGAAAGCCCGGCCAGGTTCGTTAGTTCGGTTTCAAGCCCTGTTGATACCAGAATCCGGATTGAAAGTGTGGGCACAATACCTGCTGAGATCAATAACAAAAAGAGTTCAATCGAATCACTGAAACATGCCGCTACAAATTGTTTTAATAATTCTTCCTATACATGCGACGAAATTGAACTGTTGATTTTTAGCGGCATTTACCGGAGCGAATATATAATGGAACCTGCATTTGCTGCATTACTGGCCGGTGAGTTGGATATGAATGCTGCAATCCCGAATGCTGATAATAAAAAGACCCTTTGCTTTGATATCTTCAATGGTTCAGTCGGGTTTCTGAATGCCTGCTATGTTGCACAGCAAATGATCACAGCAAAGAGCTGCAACACAGCTATGGTTGTTGCAGCAGAATGTGAAAACAACTCCGGTTTGCCATCGAATGAAATGATGGGGATTCGTGAAACCGGATCAGCATTTATTCTTGATGCAGATCTATCGGGTAATAAAGGTTTTTCCCGTTTTCTGTTTAACTATGATTTGGAATCGCAGGATGCATACACAACCTATTATAAAACCAGTGAGGATAAATCATATCTTATTATTGAAAAAGACACTGATCTTGATGAATTATATATCAACTGCATTTTGCCGGCTGTACAGGAATTGCTGCAGGCCGAAGGACTTGATCTAAATAAGATTGATATCGTTTTTCCACCACAAATTTCATCCTGTTTTATTACACGATTAAGTGAAGCACTAAATCTTCCACAGGAAAAGTTTATGGATGCTGTTGGGGAAGGGCCCGATTTATTTTCTTCTTCTCTTCCTTATGCCTTAGAACATGCATATAAAGAGGGACTCGTTAAACCAGGCGATACAGGCTTAATGATTTCTGTTGGCTCCGGGTTGCAGGTTGGTTGTGCCATTTACAATTTTTGAATTCATAGATAACAGATATATGAGTACTGTTGACAGATCTAAACTTCCACCGGGACCTAAATCAAAATTTCCATTAGGTCACTTGTTTAGTTACCGTCGGGACAGTATTGGATTTTTAAAAAAGATTGCAAAAGAATATGGCGACATTGTTCATTTTAAAATCGGACCAATACGAATTGTTCTTCTGAATCACCCGGATTATATCAAAGAAGTTTTGACTGTTCAGCATCGGAATTTTGTCAAAGGCCGGCCTTTGGAAATGGCAAAGGAATTATTAGGTGAAGGTTTGCTTACCAGTGAAGGTGATTTTCACAAAAGACATTCACGGATGATCCAGCCGGCGTTTCACCGTAATATGATAGAATCTTATGTACCGGCCATGATAAAATGTATTTCACAAATGATGGGCAAATGGCAGGATGGAATGAAGACAGATATGAAAGATGAAATGACGGATATGAGTATTGCAATTGCCGGAAAAACCTTGTTCAATGCAGACATAACAAAAGAAGCTCCTGAGATCAGTAAGGCACTTGATACGGCAACGAGTTTGTTTGGTAGAATCTCTTTACCTTTTTCAGAATGGTTACTTAAACTTCCTTTGCCCGGCAACTTACGTTTTTATAAGGCAAAGCAAAGACTGGATAATATTGTCAGCAGAATGATTAATGAATGCCGGAAAAATAAAATGGATAACGGCGACCTGGTTTCTTTATTACTCCGTACACAGGATGAAAATGGTAGTGGCGGATTGAGTGACGAGGAGATCAGGGATGAAGCGATCACACTTTTTCTTACAGCATTTGATACCACTTCGACAGCACTCACCTGGACATGGTATCTTCTTTCTCAAAATCCTGAGGCGGAAGCTGAATTGCATAAAGAACTGGATCATGTATTAAACGGAAGATTACCGGTGGTGGAAGATATTCCCAATCTGAAATATAGCCGGATGGTATTGGGTGAGTCGATGCGTTTATATCCGCCTTCTTATGTTATTCCCCGGCAGGCAGTAGAAGATTTTGCGATTGATAAATATATTGTGCCCCGTGGCAGCATTGTGTTGATGAGTCCATACCTGGGACATCATGATCCCCGTTTTTATTCCGAGCCTGAGAAGTTCAATCCTTATACGTGGGATAAACATTCTCATGGACTGGATTCAAAATATGAATATTTTCCGTTTAGCAGGGGACCTCGTTCTTGCATTGGTGAGCCTTTTGCATGGATGCTGGAAACATTGGCCATTGCTTCAGTTGCGCAATCCTGGAAAATCAAGCATGTTCCGGATCATCCGGTTGAATTATTGCCGCTTATTAACCTGCGACCCAAATATGGAATGATGATGACGCTGCATCGCAGGAAATAAAAAGAATGATCTTGCTGATATGATAATTGAAAAAATACAATGGCATCGTGCGGTTCCGGGCGAATTGATCTCTTCAAGGGAAGTTCATGTCTGGCGTTTGCTATTCAATGAACACTACTCACATGTTGAAAACATAAAAAAATTGCTTTCAGCCGATGAATTGGAAAGAGCTGGAAAATTTCATTTTGAAAAAGATCATAGCAAATTCATTATGGCCCGTGGAGTTCTTCGCATGATCCTTGCAGGTTATCTTGGATTGAAACCACATGAACTCCGTTTTGAATACACATCCTTTGGTAAACCCTTTCTTTCAGAAAACAACGGAAGCGATATCATCAGCTTTAGTTTATCACATTCGGATGATATGGCACTTTATGCTGTAACGATCAATCAAAGTGTTGGCGTTGATGTTGAACGCATAAAGGAGAGTGTAGATATTGCCCAGATTGCGAACAGGTTCTTTTCAACCGGTGAGATCCAATCACTGGAATGTATTCATGAAAAGGAACGACCAGGGAAATTTTTTCAATACTGGACAAGAAAAGAAGCATTGGTTAAAGCAATAGGAAAAGGTATTTCCTTTCCTCTTGAACAGGTTGATGTTTCATTAATAAATGGTAAAACTTTGTCGCCAATCAAATTACCGGGTACAATCAAAGAGAACTCCTGTTGGCATGTACAGGATTTGTTTCCCGGCAATGGTTACGCAGCGGCAATTGCTACTGAAGGAAGTGACCTGAATATTTCTTATTGGGATTATCAATGCTGAGCTGATGTTTGAGATAATATCTTTCCACTTACATCAATTTCTTTAAAGTAAGACGATCAACAACACGATCAGGCAGCAGCAATGGCAGAATCCAGTCTTTAAATCTATTTTGAACAATAGCGTAGCGGGTCTTTGGTTTTTCAGTTTCAAAAATGTCGGCAATTCTGCGTGAGCATTCATCCGGTGTCATTCCTTTTTTTCCCTTACTAACCAGGTAGGTAAAGAACTTTGTCATTGAAGAAAAATACCATGTATCCTTAAACTCATCTAATGAGCTTTTATCCCAGATCGGAGTCTGAACCTGGCCGGGCCCGATAATTATTACATCAATTCCGAATGGAAGTAATTCCTTTCTTAAGCAATGTGAAATTCCTTCTACTGCATGTTTGGTACCGGTATAAGCAGCCAAATAAGGAGCAGAAATTTTTCCAGAAATGGAACTGATATTTAAAATGCGTCCCGGATGATTGGGATGGTTGGTTTGAGTGCCAAGGAGAGGGAGAAATGATTTTGTAACTCTTAGAACTCCCAAAACATTTACATCAAAATTGTAAGCTGCTTTTTCTATGTCTAAATGTTCGACTGGCCCAGGAATTGAGATTCCTGAGTTATTAACAAGACCACCTAAACAGTTTCCTTTTATGTGAAATTGTACCAGTTCTGCAGCCCTGTCAATTGATACCTGATCTGTTACATCGAAAATTAACGGGATAAATTTTTCACCCAGTTCAGCTTTAAGTCTTTCTGCATCTTGTTGTGTTCTGACACTGCCAAATAATGTGTAATCACGTCCGATAAATTCTTTAGCCATGCCATAACCAATTCCGGAGGATACTCCTGTAATCAGAATTGTTCCTGATTTTGATTTCATTTGAGTCAGCATAAGATGATGAATTGATTTTTAATTTTCAGACAGATAAAACTTAATTTGAAAGCGATAGACTCGTTATCATTACCTTGTTGTACCAAGTAGTGAATACTTCAGAATTTAGTCAGCAAAATCATAAATGTACGACAATGCATCTGCTTCAAAAAACTCTCATTTTAAAGTAAACCTTTAGGATGACGAATTAATAAGACTAATAAGATCATCGCTCCGCAGGATGATGGCTGTAATCAGCCGCCTAACCGCAGAATCATTAGCTGCAGGTTGCATGTATCCGCTGCCTGTTATCCGCCGATTTTAGCAACAGCCGGGCAACAAATAGCCAACATGATTGACTAAAGCAAGTGCAATTGCTGCACAAACAAAAGAAGAAAAATTATTGAGTGCAGAGTGTGCAAGACTGCATCATAGCGTCTGCGAATTTAAGCATTACGGATTATCGTAACTGCCGGGCAACAATGTCCTGTTGTAATCCCATGTACTGGCAGAACTCTTCAACAGTAACAAACTGGTGTTGCTGCTTCTTAAAATGCTCTTTAATCTTCTTGATAAGATTTCTGCCATACCTGTCGCTTCTACCTGTGATTATCTGAATGTCCTTCGGATAAATACAAAGTCTGTTCATTAATCAAATAACTTTTCATACACTATCCATACTTCGGCTATGCCTATGATATGAATGATGTAAGGCAAAGATAAATAATTTTTGGAGGCGGTTAAAGTGTGTTAGTTGGAATAATGTGGAATAAACGGAACGTATGACATCACACATTTGTCAGGACTTTATTGTGAATCTATTTTTGTTTTCAAATGCTGATAACACGGCAAAAAATTGAAACAAATTATTAACCCAATAAATTTTTTACAATGGCAAAGCAAAAAGGAATTATCAAATTAGATGGTGCTATCGGCGGTATTACCTTCTACAAATCTCAGGACGGCTATCTCGCAAGAGAGAAAGGCGGTGTGTCTGGTGACCGTATCGCTAATGACCCAAATTTCCAAAGGACCCGTGAAAATAGCGAAGAGTTTGGAAGAGCAGGTAAAGCAGGAAAGCTTTTGCGTAATGCAATCCGTGCAATGCTGCAAAACGCTTCTGATAGCCGGATGGTAAGCCGTCTCACTCAGAAAATGGTTGAAGTAATCCAGGAGGATACCACTAATGCCCGTGGTCTTCGTAATGTAATTGATGGTGAAGCGGAATTGCTCGAAGGGTTTGAGTTTAACATCAGTGGTAAACTCGGAACAACTCTTTATGCACCATTCACTGCAACCATTGACAGGTTTTTTGAAGTCTGATATTGCTGCTCATTGTTGCCTGTTGTAGCTGATTGTTGCAGGATGTAGCTGTATGTAGCATTATCTCTCTTTTGTGTTGCCCGGCTTTGCTGGCAACAGAAATGGGCAACAATCAGGCAACAAAAAAGAGAAGGAAGTTTTGCACAAAATATAAGAAAAACAATCATTTACGAAACAAAGGAATTACGATTACTTTCCGATGCAGAACTTACTGAAAATATAATCAAGCTGATCTTCATTCGTGATCTCTCCGGTGATCTCACCAAGGTAATACAAACATCTCCTGATATCTAAAGCAAGCAAGTCCCCGGAGAGTTTTTTATCAAGGCCGTTTTTTATATCTGTCAAAGATTTCTCTACTTCTTTTAATGCATGGAAATGCCTTGCATTGGTAACAAGAATATTTTCCGACTGTACTTCCCCCTGTAACACCATATCAATCATTCTTTCTTTTAATACTTCCAGGTGCTGATGGAGCTTAGCAGAAATAAAAACAACATGTTCTAGTGAAGAAAATTTATCTCTGATCTTTTCTTCTTCAACCTGATCTATTTTGTTGGCTACAAAAATAAAATTGATTTGCTTTTTTTTAAAATCCTCAATTTGTTTTATTATATCTGCAACAGATAACTCAACTGCATCAAAAAGATAAAGTACAATATCAGCAGTCCGGATTTTTTCAAGACTTCTTTCCACTCCAACTTTCTCAATGCTATCATGGGTATGAAGCCGGATACCGGCGGTATCTATTAACCGGAAAAGTATTCCATCAATATTTATTATCTCTTCAATGGTATCCCTGGTAGTACCGGCAATCTCACTTACTATTGCCCTATTTTCATTCAGCAATGCATTCAATAAAGTCGATTTACCTGCATTGGGTTTCCCAACAATTGCTACACTAACTCCGTTCTTAATTACATTACCCAGTCTGAAAGAGCTGATCAATTGATGTGTAGATTCAGTCAGTTCATTTATTAATTTGTAAAATTGCTTCCTGTTTGCAAACTCAACATCTTCCTGGCTGAAGTCCAATTCAAGTTCTATTAATGCTGAAAATTTTATTAGCTGCTCCCGCAACTCTTTTAATTTTTCAGAAAATCCTCCCCGAATATTATGCAAGGCCGTCTTTTGAGAGGCAGAAGTATTTGATGCTATCAGGTCAGCCACAGCTTCTGCCTGTGTCAGATCCATTTTCCCGTTTAAAAAAGCCCGTTGTGTATACTCGCCAGGTTTTGCTAACCTGGCACCTTTACTGATACAAGCATCAATTATTTGCTGATGAATAAATGGAGAACCATGAGCACTGATTTCAGCTACATCCTCACCTGTATAACTTTTAGGAGATTTGAAAAGAGAAATCACTACTTCATCTATTACTCCTTCAGCATTTTTTAAAAACCCAACGTGCAGTGAAGGAGAAGTTTGTTTCATTAAATCGCGGGATGGAAACAGACTATTTACAATTTCAATTGCTTTTGGTCCGCTTAACCTGATTACTCCGATAGCGCCAATACCCGGTGGAGTTGCAAGGGCTACTATTGTATCATCCCATCCTGAAAGTTTGCTGAGCATTATGAGCCAAAAATAAAAAATCCCCACTGATTAGTCAGAAGGGATTTATTATTGAAAATAATTGTTTTATTCTGCTGCCACTACAAAAGTGATGGGTTGCTTTCTGTAAGCTTTTACATTTCTGCCGTTTTGTACGGCGGGTACCCATGATGGCCCTTTACGGATGACTTTTGTTGCCTCTTCTTCCATGCCATAGCCATGATTAGTATTTGCTTTTACATCACTGATGTTTCCTTCTTTATCTACAATAAACTGAACCACTACTGTGTAAGATCCTTCCGGTGCTCCATTTTCAACAGGTGTATTTGCATTAAGATTCCTTTCCAGGTATTTGCGCCAGGCTCCTTCACCACCCTTAAAACTCGCTTCCACTTCAACTTTTTCAAATATATGGTCATCATCATCTTTCTTTTCTTCAATTACCTGCTTGCCTTCATCAATAACAGCTGGTGCAAGATTGACATCTTTTATACCTTCCTGGCTTATTACGGCAATCTTGGTATCTTCCAGTTTTTCCACTTCCGGTGGAATATCTTCTTTCTTTACTTCCTCATCTTTTACAATCTTTGGAGGAGTGAACTTTGTCATCTCCACCTTTGGAGGTTCTTGTTTTGGAGGAGGGGGGGGCGGAGGTTCAGGCTTTTTCTCTTCCTCCTGTTTCAAGTCAGTTAACTGAACTTCTCTAACGTCTAATTTTCCACCTTTCTTTGTTAATGATCCCGCCAATAAAGAGCCGCCTAAAGCCAGCAAAGCAATAGCAGCAGTGCATATCAAAGCGATGGTTAGCCTCTTTTTGTAAGTCTTACGAAGATCGTAAGCTCCATAGGCCTTGTTCCTGTCTTCAAAGACGATATCAAGAAGATCGCTAGAAAGTATTTTATTTACGTCCATTTAGTAACTTTTAAGAATTAGATGCAAAATTATTTTCTTTCCATATTCTATAATGCAGGTATTTAATTACCAGTACCCGCAGCTTCAGTAGCCTTGATAAGCAATTCTTCATCTTTAAAAAGATCTACCATGGCAAACCTCCTTACGTCATTGATTGTCATTTCATCAAGAATATCTACTGTGTTTTTATAAGTTGCTTCTGCATTCGGCTTGATCACAACAACAAGGTCCTGGTCAAGACAGGAGGTCTTATCCCCACCATGCTTTGCCCATATTTCCTGGCATTTTGCATCATGCTGATGAATGCTCATTACTTGTTTTTTCTTATCAATGATTACACCTCTAATGTCCTTGAATGAGGATGATTTGAAATTCGAAGCATCAGGCAACAGTTGTCCGGCATAATAAAAAACCTCATTGTTTTTGCCAAGTAATATGGTTAATGCCCCTGATTCTTTCGCCTTATTTTGTTCTTCATCTTTATCAGTATCTTTCGGCATAAAGAGATCCATAGTTGTAGGGCTACTCATTGTGGTAGTGAATATAAAAAATGTTATGAGCAGGAATCCCAAATCCACCATGGGAGTCATATCAACTCTTGTAGAAAGTTTCTTGGCTTTTTTTACACCCGGGCCTTTTTTATGATCGCCACCGCCGCCTTCATCAATACTTGCCATAGTTGAATTATTAAATAGTTATAAAAATTATTTGGCCTTCTGTTTGTTTCTTATCCTGTATAAGTCGGTTCCCAATGGGGCATCTTCCTGCATGGTAATAAGATTAAACTTATAAATATCATTCTTTTTGAATGCACTCAATACCATTTTAAATGAAGGGTATTTAGCATTATTATCACCTTTCACAAGGTATTTAAGTTGTTTACCGGAAAAGGCGCTAATTGCATCCCTTACCCAGTAATATAACTGGCCACCTAATGTATCAAGGGGGATACCGTTTTGCTTAACATGTCCCTGTTCTTCTGCCGGAATTGCTAAAAGCTGTTTTAACGACTCAAAAGGTACTCCAACAGCAGATGTCTTAACAAAATTATTCATCTCCGCTTCTGTAAGTCCAAGATTTCTTGTTGTGTTCAGGTTTTGGATTATAGTTTTTTTCACCTTAGGATCTTTCTCAGATAAAATGCTGAAGAAGACCCTGCCTGAACTATCAAGTGTCACCATCAAAGCATCACTTTCCGGAAGTTCTCTGGTGGAAACCGAATTGGGTGTTTTTATTTCAACAGGCTCAGCAGGCTTGAACTTGGTAGCCATGATGAAAAATGTAAGAATCAGGAAAGCCACATCCACAAAAGGAGTCATATCTACATTAGTACTCTTTTTTGGTATTTTAACACTGGGCATTTTTTAATCGTTTTAATATTGAGATTCAAAGTTTCATAAATTCCATACATCTGCGGCTTATTTGTAAAGCGAAGCAAAGCTTTGTGTAAGTGTGAAACCAGATTCATCAATGCCATATGTAATTGAGTCAATCTTTGTAGTAAATATATTATACATGATCAGGGCAAACGCTGATGTACCGATACCTAAAGCCGTATTATAAAGCGCTTCAGAAATTCCGACAGCCAACTGGGTAGCAGCTCCGGCACCTCCGCCTTCCTGGCCCAATGCAGAGAAAGAACGAATCATTCCCATTACAGTACCTAACAGGGCAACCAGTGTACCGACTGAAGTGATAGTAGAAAGGAAGACCAGGTTTTTTTGCAACATGGGCAATTCCAACGCTGTTGCTTCTTCTACTTCTTTTTGAATTGCCAATACTTTCTGGTCAGTGCCGAGTTCTGAGTTTGATGTCATTTCTTTATAACGACGTAATCCTGCACGCATCACATTGGCTACAGAACCCCGTTGTTTGTCACACTCAGCCATAGCAGCATCAATATTTCTATTGGCGAGATGATATTGTACTTTACGAATAAAATCAGCGATCGATCCGTTTCCTAAGGCCTTGCGGATAGTGAGCCAACGTTCAATAGAAAAAGTAACCACCATCAGAAACATACCAATCAGGAATGGTATGATGATTCCACCTTCATAAATGCCATTCATAGCACTTTTGGGTTTTTGATGTTTGGGCCAGAAGCCACCTGAAGGATCGGGAGAATCAAAGCCGCTTGCGGCTCCGAATACAAATCGCCAGATTAGATAACCTACAAAAATGCAAATTATAGGAGCAAGCCATGAAATGGCATTACTGCTTTTTTTAGCCTGTACAGAGGTTGCTTTCACACCAGCAGTCGCTGTCGGTTTTGTTTCAGCCATGATCTTAGTTTTTAAAGTTTAGAAATTTTAAAATTGAATTTTGATTTTCTGGAGCACAATTCTAAGGAAAAAAAATTAAATGCTCAAATGCTTAAAAATATTTTGAATTAAAGGTTCCAAGTTAAGGATTTTTTGAGTTGAAATAACTCAGAAAACAGGATTTTAAACTTTAGCCAAACGCCAGTTAGCAAGTGATTTCAAAGATTTCCGGAATGTTTGAATAACAAAATAATTATTCATAACGCAGGGCCTCAATGGGGTTCAGTCTTCCTGCTTTCAGGGCAGGGTATAATCCTGCAAGGAGCCCTACAATTGAACAAATAATAATCCCCAGAATGACCCAATTCCACGGAACGACAAAACCTGTGTTTATCAGCATGGAAACTCCATTCCCCAGAATAATTCCCAGGATAATACCGAAAATTGCTCCCAATAAACTAATTATTGTTGCTTCAAGCAAAAACTGAGATCTAACTGTTTGGCTTTTCCCGCCAATAGCTTTTACAAGCCCAACCTCTTTAGTCCTTTCACTTACAGCAACCAGCATTATATTCATGAGTCCAATAGCTGCACCAATTAATGTGATCAATCCTATTACAGTTGCAGTAACAGTAATAAACCCGATACTTTTCATGGCTTTTTCCGCTATGCTATCGTTTCTGTCCAATACAAAATTACTTTCCTCAGTTGTTGCCAGTTTTCTGATAGATCTAAAAACACCTTCTGCCTCACCCATCGCCACCTCCACATTTTTTATATCATCGGTCATGACGGCCATAACATAAGATGAGCCGGAATTGAACTGACGACGGATATTTCGATAGCTCGTAAGCACCCGGTTATCCCAACTCATTCCAAAAGAAGATCCCCGACTTTCTAAAACACCTATCACCCTGTATGGAATATTTTGAACCCTGATTATTGCATTTAAGGCTTTTTCGGGTTTTTCATTAAATAATTTACTTGCAACATCATTGCCCAATACACATACATATCTTGCCGATTGAATATCGGCAAGATTCAGGTTTCTGCCTGCTAATAGTTTAAATCCATTTAATATTACAAAATTCTCATCCCCCCCGAATAAAAAAACATTAGGACTTGTTTTCTTCGTTTCAAAAGATACAAGTGCATTACGGCTGGCAAATACTGAAATACCAGTGCTAGATGGGAATTTGTAATTCTTCCTGAAGAGTTCTGCTTCATCAATGGTAATCGGTTTGCCTACATTTGACTTTTTTTCTTTCTTACCTTTCTTTTCTTTTTTTAATTCCCTGTCATTATCGCCACCAAAATGAATATTTCTTTCTTTAAAACGAACTGTAAATCCATTTGCTCCCATTGTGGAAAAACTATCTGTAAATTTTTGATTAATGGCTTTTATGGCCGTATTTACTAATATAAGCGCCATAATTCCAAGTGCAATAATGGCAACAGTAAGGCCTGTCCGAAGTTTATTACTGCGAATAGAACGGAATGAAAGAGAAAAAATATCACGAAATCTCATAACCTATAAACCGAAAATACAAAAGCTGCTGAAACTTTAAGCTGATTATTTGATGACCGGATGAATTAAATAAAAAAAGAGGTAATAATATTAAAATCAGAAATAATACCATTTAAATATTATCTGTGGGTACACCCCCAATAAAATCACAAGAAACGCAACGATGCTAATCGTCCATTTAAAAAACAAGGAAACTTCCAATGATTGCGCCTCTCCTTCTTTGAAATACATTGCCTGAATTACTCTGAAATAGTAATATACGCTGACTGCAGCCATTACAACAGCCATAATAACCAGCCAGAGATAACCACCTTGTTGAACGACAGCTTTCAACATATAAAACTTCCCAAGAAATCCGGCTGTAAGAGGAATACCGGCTAATGAAAGCAGAAAAATAACCGCTGCTCTTGCTAAAGCAGGTTGACGTTTTGCAAATCCATTAAAACCTTCAAATGTATAGTCTTTCATTTTTATTAAAATGGCAAACAACCCAATAGTCGAAAGATTATATGCAATGATGTATAATAAAATACCTTCCATGGCCGGCCCATTTAATGCAAGAACTGCCATCATCATAAAACCTGCCTGCGCTATACTTGAGTAGGCCAGCATTCGTTTTACACTTTGTTGAAAAACCGCCGTTATATTTCCAATAAATAATGTAAGAGCTGTGATGATTGCAATTAGTAATTTCCATGAATCCCCAAGACTGTCAAAAGACAAATAAAATAATCTGATAAAAGCTATAAAACCCGCGGCTTTTACAATGGTGGCCATAAAGGAAGTAAATACTGTTGGCGCACCGTCATACACATCAGGAGTCCAGAAATGAAATGGCGCTGCTGATACTTTGAATGACATGGAAAACATCAGCAATATTATTCCAGCTATTAACAATGCTGATGGCATGCCTTCCACGATAACAAGGTTTTCGACTGAGAAAGTTCCTGTATAGCCATAAAACATGGTAATACCCATCAACATTAGGCCAGTTGAAAATGCGCCAAGTAAAAAATACTTCAGGGAAGCTTCATTACTTTTTAAGTTTCTTTTATCGCTGCCGGTCAATATATATAGCGGAATTGAAATAATTTCTATGCCAAGGAAAAGAATCAGTAAGGAACTGAATGAAGAAGTAAGAATGATTCCGCAAAGAATAAAAAAGATAAGTGCAAAATAGTCGGCAAAATTTATTCCAACCTTTTCCATATCTTTTGCAGAAAGTAAAAAGAAAATAAAAGTGCAGCTTAAAATAATGGTGATAAAGAGAAGTGCGAAACGGTCAAAGTTCATCATCCCCCGGATATTGATATTAAAAAAATGTATACCGTAAGTATCCATCACATTCGCAATTATTGCAAGTAAAAGGCCGGTAACAGCAAGTGTGCGGATAGCAGCGTTTCGTTTCAGCACCACACCACTGAACATCATCACCACTCCCAATATTGTCAATAATATTAATGCATTCATTTGCTTTCTGCCGTTTTTATTTTTTCAAAAGATGAATTACATTCGATTCTTTCAAAATAAAATTGGTTGTATCCTTTGTCAAATCAAGAAAAGGCTGCGGATACACACCTGCCACAATGATGAGCATCACAATAATTCCCAAAACAACCTTTTCATTTAACCTGATATCTGTTGCCATTTCTGTCAATAAAATTGTATTTCCGTAAAGAACCTTTTGTACCATTTTCAATACATAAACAGCGGCTAATATTATACAGAGGCCTGCTGCCGGAACTATAATCAATTCATACTGGAATAAAGGTGATGAGAAAATTCCACTGAACATCATGAACTCACCTACAAAACTATTGGTAAGAGGTAAAGCAATATTAGCCAATGCAATGATTACAAAAAGCATGGCCATCACAGGCGCCTTTTGTGCCAGACCCCCAAGCTCTGACATTTTTCTTGTTCCGTATTTACGTTCGATGATTTCTACAATTATCCACAAGCCAATGATGTTAATACCATGATTAAACATCTGGATCATGACTCCCTGCAAGCTGATAGTTGTTTCAGCAAAAATAGCAATTACCATCAGGCCAATATGAGCAATGGATGAATAGGCAATCAATCTTTTCATATCATCCTGACGAATGGCAAGCAATGATGCGTAGATCATTCCGATTACGGCTAAAACAGTTACCGTTGTTTCACCATATGCAAAAGAAGCAAAAGGTAAAACGGGAAGCAGCCAACGGATAACTGCAAACACTCCCATTTTTGCCATGATGCCGTTAAGCACCATTGTTGTTGCGGTGGGTGCCTGTTCATATGTATCGGGCTGCCAGGTATGCAAAGGAAATACCGGCATTTTAATTGCAAAAGCAACAAACATCAGCAGGAAAATCCAGCTCTGTGAATTATGCGAAATATTGAGGGCATAAAACGCTGTAATGTCAAAGGATTTGCTTTCTGTCTGCGATTGCAGATAGATAAGACCTACCAGCATCAATACGGATCCTATAAACGTATAAATAAAGAATTTGAATGTGGCCTGAATTCTTTTTTCTCCTCCCCAGATGGAACAAAGGAAATAAACAGGTATAAGTGCAAGCTCCCAAAAAAAATAAAATACTAATGCATCCATGGCAAGAAACACACCCATTAACCCGGCTTGAGACAACAGCATCAGTGCAAAAAAATTATGTGCATTCTTATATTCATGCCGCCAGGTGGCAACAAAAATTAATGGAAATGAAACAGCCGTTAATAAACAAAGAAGTTGACCCATTCCATCTAAGCGGATAGAGAAGGTACTGCCAAGCCCGGGCAGCCAGTCAGCTTTGAACAGGAGAAGATCTGCATTATTAAAAATAGTAAGCCCAGATATAGAAACCCCCAATGTAAGTAAAGAAGAAATCAAAGCACATGTTTTTGCTGAATTCCCACCTTTAAGAAAAAAAGTAACCAGTCCGCTCAACAAAGGAATTAATATCAGCAAAACGACTATCATACTTTATTAAATCTCATTTATTTTCTCAAAAAAAACTGGAATACAAAAAATAACAACATACTTAACACCATCAGCAATATATAACTTCCCACTTGCCCGCTTTGCATTAAGCGTAACTGACGGCTGCTGTATTGAACGGCTTTTCCCACTCCATTTACAATTCCGTCAATAATAAATTTTTCAAACACACTATTCAGAAATCCGGCTAATTTGTTCAAGGGATTTACAATAATCTTATCATATAATTCATCCACATACCATTTGTTCTCCAGAATTTTTCCAAAACCCTGAGTTTCACTTCGCTGATAATTTTTAAATTTCAACCAGGCAAACACAATAGCTGCAATAACCAGAAAAGTAGATAAACCCATTAGCAGATATTCTGTCGAATGAGAAACTGTCGACTCACTATGTTCAGCTATTACAGGTGAAAGAAATGCTGAAATCTTATCGCCTCCCTGCATAAACACTTCCGGTAAGCCAACAAATCCACCGATGATTGAAAGAACAGCAAGAATTACCAGGGGAATAATCATGACAGAGGGACTTTCATGCAAATGATTTTTTTGTTCTGCTGATCCCCGGAAAGATCCTGAAAATGTAATGAACAATAACCGGAACATATAAAATGCGGTAAGTAATGCACCGAATAAAGCGATGCCATATAAAACCGGGTTCTTTTCAAATACACTTAAAAGAATAGCATCTTTTGAAAAGAATCCACTGAAAGGTGGAATGCCTGCAATAGCAATGCATCCAATTAAGAAAGTGAAATAAGTGATTTTAATCTTTTTGCTTAATCCGCCCATGTTGCGGATATCCTGTTCACCACTCATGGCATGAATTACGCTGCCGCTACCCAGGAAAAGTAAAGCTTTGAAGAATGCATGCGTCATTACATGAAATACTGCTGCAGAATAAGCACCTACCCCCAATGCTAAAAACATATATCCTAGCTGGCTGATTGTGGAGTAAGCCAATATTTTTTTGATGTCATTTTGTTTCAAAGCAATAGTTGCTGCAAGAATGGCTGTCGCTAATCCAATAATAGCAACTACATTTTGAGTAACGGGGGCCATTGAATACAATACATTGCTTCGGGCAATCATATAAATACCGGCTGTTACCATGGTGGCAGCATGAATTAGCGCTGAGACCGGTGTAGGGCCCGCCATCGCATCGGGCAACCAGGTGAATAATGGAATCTGTGCACTTTTTCCTGTAGCGCCAACAAAAAGTAATAAAGTAATTACTGTGATATCCGTTGATGAAAATCTGTGGAGTGATTCGGTGGCAAATACGTCACTGAAGTTTACACTGCCCACTTTTGCGATGATCCAGAAAATAGCAATGAGAAATGCAAGGTCGCCGATACGGTTCATAATAAAAGCCTTGCGGGCTGCATAGTTGTACTCGGTATTTTTAAACCAATACCCGATCAGTAAATAAGAACAAAGACCCACTCCTTCCCAGCCGATAAAAAGAATAACAAAGTTGGAACCCATTACCAGCAACAACATAAAAAACACAAAAAGATTCAGGTAGGAAAAATACCGGGCAAAATGTTCCTTGCTTTCATGGTGCATGTAAGATGCAGAGTAAACATGAATAAGAAATCCAACACCGGTAATTATTAAAAGAAAAAGAGATGAAAGTGCATCGATCTGAAAAGAAAATGGAATGATTAATTTATCAACAGAAATAAAATTAAAATAGTCAGCCGTATAATTGTTTCCGTTTTTCACTGAAAAAAAGATCCAGAGGCTAACCAAGAAAGATAAAAACACCACACCGCTACCAATAAAACCGGTAAGAGGTTTTGGCAAAAATTTTCTTCCCAATCCAATAATCAGAAAACCGATCAGCGGGAAAAATGGAACCAACCAGGAAAAATGCAGTTCATTAATCATAAACCCCAAACCCCTAAAGGGGCTTTTTAAACCCTAAACTCAAATAAGCATATAAGGTTATTATTAAAATTTATTTATATAAAACATGTCCCACCTAAGTTCCCCCTTTAGGGGGACAGGGGGCTAATGTTTCAACCTGTTCAAAAAATTTATATCCACCGAATGAATATTTCTGTACATCATTACAATAATAGCCAGCCCCACACTTACCTCCGCTGCCGCCACTACCATGATGAAGAAAACAAATACCTGTCCCTCACTTCCTGCTGATGCATTGATGGCTGCATTCTTCAAATGATGCATCTTTGAAAATGCCACCAGCATGAGATTAACTGCATTCAGCATTAACTCAATACACATAAAAATAATTATGGCATTGCGGCGGGTAAGCACACCCACTATTCCAATACAGAATAATGCAAGAGACAGAAATATGTAATAATTGACCGGCATGTTTGTTTAGCTTTTAGCTTTCAGCCATTAGCTGTTAGCTAAAAGCTAACAGCTATGGTCTATCAGCTTTCTTCATTCTTTTTTCCCAATCACCACCGCACCTACCATAGCGCTTAAAAATAAAATGCTGCTTATTTCAAACGGAACTACGTATTCTTTAAATAATGTTTTACCCAGGTTTTCAATAAGGCCAATTCCTCCTTCCCTTGTCTGAGCTATATCATTAGCAATATCAATTTTTCTTAAAGCGGCCACTAATACTAACAATAAACAACCCCCTGCCAATACTCCTGCAAATTTTATCCAACGGTTTTTTGGTTGCTCTGTTTCTTTTTTTAGATCCATCAACATTAATACATATAGAAAAAGAACCATGATGGCCCCGGCGTACACTATAATATTTACAATGGCAAGAAATTGGGCATTTAAAAGAAGATAATGCCCGGAGATGGCAAAGAAAACAAGGATCAGCCAGATAAC
>JAHEZE010000022.1 GCA_023251235.1 Sphingobacteriales bacterium
GGTATATTGAAAATCGGTGGCCAGGTAAAAACTTTTTGGCAGTTGCCAGCCAATATCCACACCATAATTTTTTGTAACATAATTATTATTCAGGGTTGACTGCAGTGAGTATTTTGCTTTATTATAAGTAATGCCTGCATTCAAGGTAAGATCAAGTTTTTCTTTAAAACTTCTTGTTAATTCTATATTGGGGTTAATGCTGATATTTTTTATATCATTCTGAATGGTATTAATGAACTGAATAGTCTTACTGTAACCGAACCCGGTATTGAGGTTCATACTTGCTTTTAAAAAGCGCAGTGGCCAGCCAAGACTAAAGTCATTATTGAAATTATATACGCCATCTACGTTTACAGGTTTTGTTCTTTTTCTTCCAAAAGAATCCACTACATCAAAATTTACAATCCGGTTATTAGTGAAGGAATAATTACTGAAAGCAAAAAAACTTTTACCCCGGAAAGGATTCACTCCTGAATATGTTGCAGTAATGCGGTGTGTATATTCCTGCTTCAGATCAGGGTTACCTTCTTTTATATTCAGTGGATTACTGACATCGGGTACCGGTTGCAGTTGTGTAACTGTCGGCTGAGTGGTAGAGGCCTGGTAAAATACCTGTAGATTTTTGAATCTTGTAAAATTATACTGGATACGGGCATTGGGTAATAAATTGTAAAATGATTTAGTGATAACGGAATCTTTGGTGCCTGATTTAATTGTCCCTTTCAGATCAGCATTCTGCCAGCTTAATCCCACTGAGTAATTATATTTTTTTCTTTGCGTACGCAGGCGGATACCGGCAGTTTTTGTTTCATAAATATTTTCATAGTTATTGGTCAGTAACGGATTTTGTTTATCATATTTCCCGCTTAGTTTATCATAATCAAGTGTCACTTTATCTGATTGTGAATTGCTTTTATTATTAGAAACGCTGAACTCCAGTAATGATTTTTTGAAAACCAGCTCTGTATAAACCACTTTTGCGTTGTAACCCTGCACATCGCTGTTTGAGTTATTGTGCTGATCAATGGAATCTGTTTTTACTAATGTACCCAGCCGGTTATAGAACTGGTTTACTGATATAAGGTCTCCATTCCCATCGCTGTTATTCAACGTAGTTCCCATACTAATAGATAAGGTTCTTCCTTTCCTGTTGAATTTTTTTCTGAATAACAAAGTACCGTTGAAATTATACCCTTTGCTTGCTGAAAAATTATCACTTACTCCCTTGTTGCTCCGGAGTAATTGCTCAGAAAGAGTCTCATAATTATTTAAAGAACGGGTTTTAGAATCCTGGTAGCTGAAGCTGGGTGTAAACTTGAGTGAATGCATGGAATCAATTACATAATCATAGGTAAGATTGAAACGATTTGAAATATTCAGGTTGTTGGACAGGGAATTCTGATTATAGAAATAAGTGGAGTCAGGTAAAATATATTGCCTGCTGAGTTGTTGATTGGTAACCGGATTATAACGGCTATAAAAATAATTTCCCTGCATTTCCATTTTCTTACCAATAATATTATTGTAGTTCAGCCCCCCGGCCCATGAAGTATTTATAGCATTGTTATTACCGCCACCCATTAATGCGGCATTGGGATCGTTTGAAGAAATATTGATGTTGATATTACCGCCGCCACCCATTTGGCTGAGTGCCCCGGTAAAACTTAATATATCCATGAAAGAAAATCCTTCTGCATTAGTATTATTGCCCATGCCAATAGCTGACATCTGGCGGGCGCCTTTAAATGAATTTACATTGAAGCGGCCCTGGTACCGGCCATCGGTACCCCCGCCTGCGTTCACTTTTCCAAAGACTCCTTTCTTTTTATCTTTTTTCATTTTAAGATTAATGGTCTTTTCACTTTGCCCATCATCAAACCCGGTAAGCTGGGCAATATCACTCGGTTTGTCATACACCTGCACTTTGTCTACTGCATCAGCGGGTAAATTTTTTGTGGCTATTTTAGGATCATTGCCGAAAAATTCCTTACCATCTACTAATACTTTTTTTACTTCCTGCCCCTGGGCTTTTACGGTTCCATCTTTTGCCACCTGTACACCCGGCAACTTTTTTAAAAGATCTTCCACCACTGCATTGGGTTTCGTTTTAAATGAACCCGCATTGTATTGTACTGTGTCTCCTACCAGTGTTACCGGTGGCACTTC
Organism: Sphingobacteriales bacterium; assembly: GCA_023251235.1. GTDB lineage: Bacteria > Bacteroidota > Bacteroidia > Chitinophagales > Chitinophagaceae > VBAS01. Next base: position 2,167 of record JAHEZE010000022.1, read on the forward strand.
TGCCTGCAATACTATTTCTTCAAGTACTTTTTCTTTGTCATAAACTATCACATTTCCGAGATCAACGTTTTTATTCCGGTCATCAATTGAAAAATATTTATTGGAGTTATGATAACTGATGTGGGTGATCAATAACCGGTAATCCCCATAGCCAATATTATTAAGAGAAAAGACACCGGAACTGTTTGTCATTGTAAATGTAACCAAGGAAGAGTCGCTTCTTTGCAATACAGTTATAGTAGCGGCTGCTACGGGCTGCTTGGAAATAGTATCGAACACAACTCCCTTAACACTGCCTGTCTTTTGAGAAAAAGCAATCGTCCAGAAAAAAATAGACCCTGCAATAAGTATAATTTTCTTCATATTCCCATTGATTTTGATTTGTTCCGGTAAATCCGAACCCCGCTTCCGGTTACGAAATTATTCTTACAGAAAAACAAAAGCGGTTAACAAGGGTTGAATTAATGTTAATGAAGGTTAATTGTTTTTTTTAATCGTACTGTTCAATTATCTGCCATTTGTTTTCTCAAACAGAATTTAAAATGAACAGGGTATTTGTTTATCACTTTTGCAAGATCTGTTTGAAATGCGTTTTTACCGAGAGCAATTGAGCAGATAGAAGACATATGTCCAACAAAAGAAAGATGATAAAAGGAAGTTTTTTTCATAAAATAAAATTTTAACAATTTACTATTGCAATATAAAATAGAATTTTTTAGCTTTATGAGATACTTTATTGAAAACTTATTCGTTAATTAAAAAAATCTCTTTATGAAAAACAGAGTTGTTGTTCATGGCCACGAGGAGGCAAAAATTTATAAACAGCATTACAGACCTTCTTTGAGTATTTTCAGGTTAATACGTTCTGTATTAGGTGTAATAATTTCCGGCCAGTCACTTGCAGCCCATAAATATCATTATCGAAGGAAATAATGATTCGTTAAAAAATTTAAAAAAATCACAGCATTGGCCCAGGTCGATGCTTTTTTTATCAAGGTTAATATCTGTGACCCTTTGGCGTATTAGCTGAACAGATATTCTACATCTTCTCTTGAAAGCGATTTTACAAAAGTAGAATCGTCGGCAATCAGGTCTTTGGCTAATGCTCTTTTCTTTTCCTGCAGTTGAATGATCTTGTCCTCAATAGTATCTTTACAGATCATGCGGTAAGCGAAAATATTTTTATTCTGGCCTATACGGTGAGTACGGTCAATGGCCTGTTGTTCTACGGCAGGGTTCCACCAGGGATCAACTATATAAACATAATCAGCCGCAGTAAGGTTCAGTCCCACACCACCGGCTTTTAATGAAATTAAAAATACTCTTACACTTTCATCATTCTGAAAACTCTGGATGGCCTTTTCTCTATCAGGTGCTGAGGTGCTTCCGTCAAAGTATTCAAACTTAATTCCCAATTCAATTAGCTTTTCTTTAATTAATGCAAGCATTCCGAGAAATTGTGAAAAAATCAACGCTTTATGATCTCCCATATCTTCACTTAACTCTCTTGTCAATTCATCCAGCTTGATAGAATGGTTTTCAAATTTCTCCGTTTCATTTAGTATTGCTGGTGAATCACAGATCTGCCGCAGCTTCATCAGCCCTTGTAAAATGGTTAGCTGTGATTTATGAATTCCCTGTGTTTCGATAGTTCCTAATATCTGGTTTCGGAAATCATTTCTGTAAGCATCATAAATGCTACGTTGTTCATCTTCCATCTCACAGTAGAGAATGGTTTCCGTTTTATCCGGAAGATCTTTGGCAACCTGTTCTTTTGTACGGCGTAAAATAAAGGGGTAAAGAATTTTTTTCAAATGTTCTTTTCGGTCCTGCTCTCCTAATTTATCAATCGGGATGGAAAATTCCTGGCGAAAAAATTCCATACTACCCAGCATACCGGGATTCAAAAAATTCATTTGGGCAAAAATATCGAATGTATTATTCTGCAGTGGTGTACCACTCATACATAAGCGGTTCCTCGCATTCAATAAGGAAGCGGCTCTTGTTACTTTACTTGACGGGTTTTTTATGGCCTGGCTTTCATCAAGAACAAGGTAATCAAACTCAATTGTCATCAGCAGTTTGATATCGCTTCGCAAAGTACCGTAAGTGGTTATGATAACATCATAGTTTTTAAAATTCTCTTTATCTCTAGATCGGGTACTACCATGATGAATATGCCAGGAAAGTTTAGGAGTAAATTTTTTGATTTCATTTTCCCAGTTATAAATAAGCGTGGTGGGACATACTACCAGTGACTGTAATTTTTCCTGTCTGCCAGACAGGCGGGCATTTTCATTTTTTATATGCTGCATGAAAGAAAGAGCCTGTACAGTTTTGCCAAGGCCCATATCATCGGCAAGAATGCCTCCCCATTTTACTTCCTTAAGATAATTGAGCCATTGAAAGCCGGAAACCTGGTAAGGACGAAGTATACTGCGGAGTCCGTTGGGCGGTTCAATTTCTTTTATTTTATTAAACTCTTTCAGATTTTCATACTTCTCTTCCAGTTGCATTACCAATTCTGTTTCATCACGGCTTTCATACAGTTCGTCAATCACACTCATATGATAACGGCTAAGCTTAAGCTGATTGGTTTTCCCTTCGCCAATCCGGAAAAGCAATGAATATTTTTTCAGCCATTCTTCCGGAAGAATCCCCAGAGTACCATCTCCTAACTGCACAATCTGCTGTTTATTTGCCAGGGCTCTTTTTACTTCTGCCACACTCACCTGCTGATCGCCAAACACAATGTCTACTCTGGCATCAAACCAATCCGTATTATTGCTGATAAATATTTTTGTGGAGGGTCTTGCTGTATTGAAACGGAAATTTCTTAATGCTTCAAATCCAAACACAGGAGTTTTCATCTCCTTCATGGCATCAACAAACAGAAAGAACCAGTTGTTTTTAAGTACATCGGTTCCTCTTAATGCCAGGGATTGCGTTTCTTCCTGATAAACAAAATTGCTGTGAAGGTTTTTAAGTTTTGAAATAAATTCCTGTTCAGCTCCCCGGTTTCGGCGAACTATCGTCACTTTATCACCAACGGGAATTACTACTTCATCCCTGTCTTTTGCTCTTGTATCATATCCTTTATAAGAAAAAGATGGCTGAAAAACGAGAAAGTCTCCCTTTTCAGCAAGGAAAAGATTTACTTCCGGTTTGCCCTCCTTTATTTCATTTAATAAGTTATTGCTAAACCTGACTTTATAATCTTTTGTAAGTGGTAAAATTTCCTTCTGCAAGACAATCGCCCACTCAGATATATCGGCCTTCTTAATTCCATAAGGCAAATATTTTTCAACCACTTCAATCGTATTCAGGTTATTCCATGAAAAAACCTGGTGATTGTATAAAAAGAAAAGCGGAGATATGGCTTCATTGTCTTTTAAATCGAGCGGAAGGCCTCCGGCTTTTACCTTTGCGGTTATTTCAAAAGAACCATTGACCCGGCTTACTTCAAATGAAGGCCTTACTTCCTCCCCGGAAATAAGAAGAGGTTCAAGGGAAGCTGTTTTAAAAGCCTTTCCTTTTGAAAGTTTAAATACCATTCCATTTTGTGAGAGCCCGATAAAAAATTTTTTCAACTTTGGAAACAGATATTCCCGGATCAGCAATTTTGTTTCATCAGGCAAATCATCGTCTTCATCATGAATAATATTTTCCCAAATACCGGAGAAAGGTGAATTACGGTTGATATATTTATTTATTTCCTGATCCTGGAGTTTCCTGATTATATAAATAAGTTGTTTGTCCTGTTCAGAAAAATTTTCTGCTTCAATATATTTGGAAAGGTCCAGTTTTTCAACTTTCCCGGGGAATGTTGTGGAATTTTCCTCTGCCTCACCGCTCACGGCATCAATAATAAAATAGGGATAGTTTTTTTTATTAAAATTAAAAACCACTCCCAGCCTGTGTGTTGTTACCCGGGTAATTGGTTCGGATTCGGTAATTACTTCTTCATTTACTGCAATCACTTTAGGAAGTAGAGCCGTTGTTGTATTTAATTTTTTAATACCAATGTCTAATACCCGTAAAAATGGTTTGCCTTCTTTATAGGTAAACTCAAATTTACCGGCGATGTCGTCGCTTAAAGAATACCCATACATTTCAAGCAACTTGTTTTTTTCTTTGTCCCAATTCCTGATGCTATCAAAGTAGTACGGACCATATTTATTCAGCAGCTGCAAAAAGACAATTACTTTGGGAAGACAAAGCGGAAAGGCTTCATCAGGATAGTTACAGCTGGTATCAAAATTTCTTTCTTCGTTCTTTTTAATTATAACGAAAAAAGTATTTCCTTCCAGTTTAACTGAAGCCTTTACGGTTTCATCTTTTGCATACTCAATATTTGCTTTGTTTGATATTAAATATTTTTCGGCTTCCTGGTATGTTTCCTGGGAAGAAAGAAGCCTGATCGTTTTGAGTTCAATAAATCTCATCTTCACAACAGTATGTTGCTGATCATAGATTTTTTCCTGAACCTTTAGCTGGTTTTTATCAAGCATTTCCTGCAACTGAAAAAGAGATGCTACTTCGTGGCGGCAGATATCACCAAGGTTGTAGGGGCATGCGCATCGAAGGGAGACGTGTTGCGGATCGTTTATTTTTTGAATATAGACTTTATAATAAGTAGCATAACTGTCATCTTTCACCCGAAAGATAGCCGATCCGAAAGGATGATCGTATTCCACCAATTCAACAAAGCCAAGAGTATGAATTTTTTTTCCCCGGCGGATTACTTCGTCAGTTCCATGGGTATAAACATATTTAATCAGGTGCGGTAAGGCCAAGTGATTTCAGATTTAATTCCAAAGGAAATCCTTTGGAGGATTGCTGATTTCAGATTAGTTCAGCGTCTGAAATCAGAAAAGGGTAATCTGCAAAAATAAAGAATTGTGATTCTGATTTCCTGCTATAAATGAATAAATAATTTATTTCAATATTGGTAAAAAGAAAGAAAGAAATGAAGTATCTTGTATGATTTTTTATTTTACAATTAATTTTCCATCTTCAAATTGCGGCAACACATTGGCGCCATCAGGTGTAAGACAATAGCGGATATCTTTTTCCAGGCCAAAATTCATCAGGCGGTGATAATGTGAAGCATCATTCTTTTTCATGAATTCAAATAAATCCTTTCTTGCTTTTTTATAAAGCGTTTCTGCAAGATGAGATGAGTCACAGTTTATTGAAAAATGTTTTTTAATTTTTGAAATAACAGCGCCTGCAAACAATATGTCTTCCATATTCACCCGGTCCTTCCACGCAGCACATCCCAGAATTACATTTTGTTTTTTTTCAGCAAGATGATTACAAACAGTTGAAAGATTAGGAAATGACCCTGTGATAATTTCTTTGGCCCCTTTCTCCATTGCCATATGTAATAATCTTGTTCCATTCGTTGTTGTTAATACTAATGTTTTGCCTTCTATAAATTCTTTTGGATATTCAAATGGAGAGTTGCCATGCACCAACCCCTCCGCAATTTTTCCATCTCTCTCTCCTGCTGTTATTCCGTCAATCTGTTTACCCAGTTCAATGCATCGGGTTACGCTGTCAACGGGTATTACACATCTTGCTCCATTATATAGTGCAGCAGCAATAGTGGAAGTTGCCCTCAGCACATCAATAATCACCACGATGCTGTTATTAACATCATAAAGGTGAAGCAGGGCGGGTGAAAAAGAAGTGAAAAGTGTAGGTTTATTTTTATTCATCCCGCAAATATAACGATAGGTGTTTCATTCAGCGATGATGCAGCAAGGCCCTCCATTTATTGCTTTGAGTATATTGTCTGATAACCTCATTGCGATGTATAACCAGTTTTTCAAGATAGGGAATCAGCCATATTTTATTAACCAACTTTCCAAGAATTCCATAAGGTGTTTCAAAATTGATAATATCAATTACGATGGTCCCGTTTTCAACAGCCTTAAAGAAATGTTCGTGTTGAAATGAAAGAAAATCGCCCTTGATCATTTTGTCCGTGAACTTTTCAAAAGGCTGCATCTCGGTGATCTTGGAAGTAAAAAATCTCGTCTTAAATAAATGTCTTGCTTTCCATGTTACTGTTTCATCTTTATTGATGAGCCCGGAAGTTATTCCTGCAATAGCTTCTTCATTTGTATCCTGCATGGAGATCTTATGAAGGCTTATGTTCCGGCTAAGGTCAAACACCCTGTCAACCGGAGCACCAATGAATGTTGTAAAGTGAATAATGGGCATATAAAATGGATGGCTGATAAATGGATCATTAATAATGAAAAATTACTCCTGAGTAATTGCCAATTATCAATTGTAAAATTATCAATTAGCTAAATGGCAGTTTTACCACTTTTGCTTTCAGCAGCTTATCTCTTACAGCTATTAAAATTTCTGAATCCAATGCTGAATTTTCTATAGTCACATAGCCCATACCAATTGCTTTCTGCAATGATGGTGATTGTGTTCCGGAAGTAACATACCCAATTATATTTCCTGAAATATCTTTTATTTCATACCCATGGCGGGAAATTCCCTTGTCAATCATTTCAAATCCCACCAGTTTTCTTTTTACCCCTTCTGATTTTTGCTTTTCTAAAATATCTTTTGAAGTAAACTTTTTAGTGAATTTTGTGATCCATCCTAATCCCGCCTCCAATGGCGAAGTAGTATCATCAATATCGTTTCCATATAAGCAATATCCCATTTCAAGCCGGAGGGTATCCCTGGCGCCAAGACCAATTGGTTTTATTCCTTTTTCTTTTCCTGCTTCAAAAATTGCATCCCATATTTTATCGGCAACGCCACCTTTGTTTTCAAAATAAATTTCCACACCTCCTGCCCCGGTATAGCCCGTTGCGCTTACCAGTACATTATCTACTCCTGCAAATGTTCCTTTTGTAAACGTGTAATATTTAAGATTTAAAATGTCCATTTCAGTTAATGGCTGTAAAATCTTAGTTGCATTCGGACCTTGTATTGCCAATAAACAGGTCTTATCGGAAATATTATGCATCTCCACAGCTTTTGTAGTATGCTTATTTATCCAGTCCCAATCCTTTTCAATATTACCGGCATTTACCACCAGCATATAAACTTTATTTTCTTCAATGCAATAAACCAAAAGATCATCTACTATTCCCCCGGTTTCATTTGTAAAGCAGCTGTATTGAGCTTTGCCATTTGAAAGCTTTGAAGCATCGTTAGTTGTTATCTGCTGAATAAGTTCAAGTGCATTTTCTCCTTTCAGAATAAATTCGCCCATATGACTTACATCAAATACTCCTGCATTTTTTCTTACTGCCCCGTGTTCATCATTGATACCGGAATAAGAAATGGGCATATTGTACCCTGCAAATTCAGCCATTTTTGCGCCCAGAGCAATATGTTTATGAGAAAAAGGAGTATTCTTCATGATAACTATTGTGGTGGGCAAAGATAAGATTCGGCAAAATAAAAGAGCTCCATTTTATTGGAGCCCTTTGTTCCCCGACAGAGCCGGGGATTCCAACTTCAACCGGGTTTAATTAATAAAATCTACCATGGAAAATATCGGGGAAATGGTTAAACTGCTTTCATTGATATCATTTTTGTTCTTCGGATTGTAGTCGCTCAATTTTTTTTGCAGACTGTCATTATTTTTTTCTTCTTCAATTCTTTTTAATTCTTCTTTCAGATCTTTTTCACGTTGTTCCCTATCTATTTTTTTATTTTCATCATCATTATATCTGTAATCACCGGTATTTGATTTGTTAGTTGAAGCTGGCTTTTGGGGGTTAATAAGGGCCCCATTCTCATTCATTGTATAATCCACATCAGTTTCCCAATCAAAAAAATTATCCCGGTTCCAGTCATATTCATAATTCCAGCGTTCCCAACTTCTCCTCCTGCTTCCTTCTCTTTGATTATACAACCTGATATTGATTGGGTGATACATTTCTTCCAGCGTTTTATCAAATCTTATCTTTTTCCCAACCGGCACTTGTATTTCTACCAATATTCTTTGTCCGCGAAATTTACTCTCCTTATCAATTGCCAGCCCGCTGCCCAGGCTGAGTACAGAATCACTGTAGGAAGAATTAAATCTTATCTTCTTTGCCCTATCTTCTGCATCAATTCTGTCTGACCCGGCACTATACCTCCAAACGATAGCATGATAATTTGCATCTTCACTTTTTGTTACTCTAACTTTTACGTTTGCCATTCTTAAGCTATCCCTATCCAGATCAAAGCCACTGCGATCATCTACGTCAATCCACCACCAGGTACCACTATAACGGATCTCGGGTTCATTTACTTTTACAATCAATCTTGAATTTAAGGGTTGTGAAATATTAAGTGATTGCTCTGATCTTTCATAATAACGAATGTCTTTCATAATGCTGGCAACGAGTAAACATACACTCACCCATCCCAAAGTCCAAAGTCCTCCAAAGGTCCATCCCAGGTAATTCCGTTGAGATTTTATTCTCATAATTCTCCTGATCAACCAGGTAATAAATGCTATTAATGGAATGCCAAGAAAAAATAATAGTGTCCCCCATGTAAATACATTTTGCCAAAAACCATTTAATACAAAATCTTTTAATGGCCATAAACCAACTCCTCCGAACAATAATGCCAATAACGCAACAAACAATCCAAATGCAATACTACCTGCAATTAAAAAAAAGAAAGCTTTGAATATTACGCCAAACACATGTCCTATTCCTACACCGGTCCTCTTTGCTGTTTCGCCCACTTCGCCGGCAAAAGCTTTTCCCCTTGTATTTGAAAACTCTTTTGCTTTAACTGAAATATTTTGGGCAGCTGATTTTACTTCTTCAACAAATTCCTTTGTCCTCTCCTGTACATTTTGCCGGATAGTATTCACATCTACTTTTTCTCCCCTCATTTCCATTTTCTGATATTCACTTTTCGCTTCGGGTAATACAATCCAGAGAATAATATAAGCAAGAACAAATGTGCCGGATAAAGAACCAAAGACTATGTTAGGGAAAATTTCTCCTCTATGAAAAAGAGGCCAGCTAAATACATTCATTAAAATATTTAAAAGGATAGGAGCCACAAAAATTAACCTTATCACCCAGGTCTCTTTATTGAAATATGCTGCAATACCACTGCTCACACCACCAATAACTCTATCCTCGGGGTTGCGGTATAATCTTTTTCCGGAATAACCTTCAAGATCTTTTGCAGGTAAAATAATCCATAATAATATGTAGAATAAAATGCCTAACCCAAATCCACCAAAGGTTATAATTGCGAATAACAGTCTGACAATAGCAGGATCAACATTCAGTTTATTTGAAATACCGGAACAAACACCGCCCAGTATTTTGTCTGATGAATCTCTATAAAGATGGCTTCGGGTTTTCTTGGTCTCAGTATATGTATAAGAAGAAGCGGAAGTAGCACCCTGTTGAGATGATGAAGCTGAAGTTGATTCAATAGTTTCCTCGTCAAAATCTTCAGGACGTCCCATTGAATTAATTATTTCATCTACATCCGTATCTGTAATTGCTTCTGCACCCTTACGAACTTTTTCACTCATCAATTCAGCAATACGGCTTTCTATGTCGTTAATTATTTCATCACGACCTTCTTCTTTGGCAAAAAACCTGCGAAGGCTCTCAATATATGCCTGCAATTTTTCGTAAGCAGCATCTTCAATCGGGATTACCCTACCACTTAAGTTTATGTTAATGATCTTTTTCATATAAAATTTTTTTGGTTGAAGTCCGCCTTTGTTTTTAGCGGGAAAATTTTTATTGGTTGATCGGTTGATGATCTTTTCTTTGCGTCAGAGCATTTACTCCGTTTGATAATTCTTGCCAGGTTTGCTCCAGTTCTTTATAAAAAGCTCCGCCCTTTTCAGTCAAAGAAAAATATTTCCTGGGGGGGCCGGAATTACTTTCTACCCAACGGTAAGTAAGCATATCTGCATTTTTTAACCGCGTAAGAAGCGGATACAAAGTTCCTTCCAGAATTTGTAAACTGGCGGCTCTCATTTCTTCTACTATATCACTAGGATATGCTTCTCCCCTCCGTATAATGGAAAGAATACAAAATTCCAGTATCCCTTTTCGCATCTGACTTTGTGTGTTTTCAATATTCATAACTATCTTCTTTAATTTTTAGAGAAAATGAAAAGCGAATGGATAAGGTTAAATTGATACTATTTCAATTTCTCACTTAGTCATTTTCATAATTTCATATCAAAGATAAGGTGATATTTGGTACTATACAACACATAGTACTCGTTTTTTTACAGTTGCTGGCAGTAAAGGATATTGCTTTTGATCATAATATACTTATTTTCAATTGTTTAACATAAAGAATAATAAAGAAAAATATTTTTTTTACTTCTTTATAAATGGGAAAATAGTTTGATGAACAATAAATTTGAGCACTTATAAAAAATCAATACCTGCGGTTAATGAAAAGATCAAAAACAATTTTCATATTTAGTCTGGCTCTCCTTTTATTGTTAATTAGTGCATGTTCTGATAAATATCTTGCCTTTAAGGAAAGATATCAATTTAGAAGTAAAGATGGGGCTCCTGATTATTCCGATCTTAATTATTGGGCAGCTCATCCATTGAAATGGGACCCTTCTGATAGTATACCTGCCCCACTTAGAAATGAAAAAAGAGATACATCGGTAGATGTTTTCTTTTTGCATCCTACAATGTATACTATGAAAATGAAATTGAAAAAAATGAATGCGGATATTGATGATGATTACATAAATGCAAAAACAGATTATTCTACTATTCTTTACCAGGCCAGCGTTTTTAATCAGCATGCAAGAGTTTTTGCTCCCCGATATCGTGAAGCTCATATTAGCGCCTACATTATTAAAGACACGAACAAAGCAAAAAAAGCATTTGTACTGGCTTATGAAGATGTAAGAGCTGCTTTTATATACTATTTAAAAAACTATAATAATGGCCGGCCTATTATCATTGCTTCACATAGTCAGGGAACTACACATGCTTTACGCCTGTTAAAAGAATTTTTTGAAAATACTCCTTTGCAAAAACAATTAGTTGCGGCATATATTGTAGGTATGGGAATCCCGAAAGAATACTTTATTAATCTTAAACCATGTGAAGATTCTTTACAAACGGGTTGTTACTGCGGATGGCGAACATTAAAAAGAGGACATTTGCCCGCCTATATAAAAAAAGAAAATGGAAATTCGTTTGTTACCAACCCACTTTCCTGGACAACCAGCAATTCAAATTCACAACAAAAATATAATATGGGAAGTGTATTATATAATTTCAATAAGATTATTAAAAATACAACTGAGGCACTAATAAGTAATGGTGCATTATGGATAAAGAAACCAAAATTCCCATTAAGCTTTTTATATTTTTCTAAAAATTATCATTCCGGTGATATTAATCTCTTTTATATTAATCTAAGGGAGAACATCGAATCAAGAATTGATGCGTATTTTTTAAAACAATAATTTGCCCAACAGTATTCTGGAAAGGCAACCCTGAATAAAATGTAATTTTCACGACGAAACCATTTATGTGAACAGAGCTTTTGCATTTATAAACTCAAAAACCGCTACCATCCTTTGTCTGGCTATTGCAATTACGTCAAGAGTGATAAACGTTTTCTTTGTTTCTTATGCCGGAAAGGATAAAATGGCGCTTGTATTGCAAAGTAAAAACTTTCTCCGGGGCAATGGTTTAAGCATTCCGCAATACTTTACAGATAATGTTGATAAATTAGTATTGAATAATACACCCATGTGGCCTCCGGGTTATCCTATTTTTCTATCGCCATTTCTTTTACTCTTTAATTATAATGTTTATTGGGCAACTTCCTGCTTTGATATTGTTGTTTCCGTTTCTCTAATTTACCTGCTACGCAAAATATCCCTGCAAATCGGATTTCCGAATGCCGCCGCTAATCTTGTTACATTGATTGCCGGCTGCTTTGAATATTCTTTTATTAATGAATCGCTCCCTACAGATACTATTGCGCTTGATATCCTTTTATTAGGAATATTAATTGTTTTAAAAAATATAGACTCGCCTAAATTGTCCTTCACAAAAAGTTTGTTGACTGGTTTTCTTTTGTTCCTCCCTTGTCTTTTCAGATATGCTTATCCCCCCGTTGCGATAACAATACCTGTTATTATTATTATGACAGGATGGTTGCAAAAAAATAAACTCCTTATAAAAAGAGGGGGGCTGATATTGACAATAACTATATTGTTGATTGCCGCTTTTTTTATTTCTCTTCATAATATTACAGGCTCCTCCGGTTATATCCCACAAACTGATCGTGGTTACTTTATTGAAAATATTAAACATTGGTATCCGGTTATACCTTTTTCTTTTATCAGTCTTCCTTTTTTTACAAGTCAGATAATAAAAATAACCGGCATAAAACTTCAAACCCTGATGCTTATACTTGAATGGATAAATGTTATTTTAGCAATTGGTTTTTCTGTCTATTTTATTTGGGCGTTATTTATTAAGCGGCTATTTTTAGAAGTTTTCTCTTTTAAAAGATTCCTTCTTATAGGATCAATCATTTCTATAATAATCTGCCTTACCCTTGGATATTTATCTTTTACTTACCAGATACAAAAAGGATATCCCAACAACTGGAATTATATTTATGAAGCACGGTATTTTGCTTTTGTTTTTGTTTTTCTTCAATTAGTTTTTATCGGCTGGGGATTCCTTTTTTCCTTCTGGAAAAAAAACTTCTTTCTAAGATTAATTGTTGGGCTCGGCTTTTTTTCCTTATCCGTTGAAGTGGTTCATAATTTATATTTCAATACAAAAGTTGCTCTGAATTTTAAAGAATACAAGGCAAAAGTGTTCCGGGAGCAGGACTATAATTATTTTAACTCCCTTATACCACTTCTCGAAAAAGAATACGCCGGCTTTGATTTACTGGTAGCATCACGGATAGATAGCTATTATCCTTATACGGCAGCCTACATGAATAAGAAAGGAATATTTGATTGCGAAAACCTAAACATTGCTTTACCCAGGGTAAAAAGAAAATCTCTTCTACTTGTAATCCTATATGATAATGAGTTGACTGATTTTAGCCGGTTTCTTTCTAATAAAAATGTGAAATTGCTGAATCGTGTATTATTTTCTAATTTTTATTCCCTTGAGCTTTATCCATGATCAGTTCGGCCTTTTTTAATGTAATCAATCTCCTGCCTGCCGGGCTCAACTATCGCATACTTTTTCACATCATTTATCAGAACTTCATCCAATGCGTCTTTCACATTCCTGTATGCTGATCCGGAAGTGGATCATATAGGCAGCAACAAATCGTTTCAATTTTCCGGAAATTCTTCCACACAATAATCATAGTAATTTCTGATGCAGGTCATGGTTTAGGGGTTATTATCATTCTAATTTTATTTTACAAATAATTATCATGAAAACGATAATAGTTCCAACCGATTTTTCGCCAGTGGCTAACAATGCAATGAATTTTGCTGTGGATATGGCGCTGAATATCAATGCCAGTATTTTACTACTGCATGTTTACCAGATTCCGGTATCAATGACGGATGTACCTGTCGTACTGATTTCTGCCGATGAATTGAAAAAAAGCAGCGAAGAAAAACTGGAAAGTATGAAACAATCTATTGACCATATAACTTCCGGTAAGCTAAAAATTTATACCGAAGCAAAAATTGGCGATGTGGTAGATGAGCTGGAGGATCTTTGCAAACACATACAGCCATTTGCCGTAGTAATGGGAACAAAAGGAGCCAGTGGTATTGAAAGGATGCTGTTTGGCAGCACCACACTGACTACTATTCGTCATTTAACCTGGCCGGTAATTGTAGTACCTCCGGGAAAAGAATATGGAAAAGGAATAAAAAAAATCGGGTTTGCCTGTGATTTTAAACAAGTGGTTGAAACAACACCGATACAATTTATTAAAAAAATGGTAAAAGAGTTCAATGCAGAATTACATGTAATGAATGTGGATTATGAAAACAAACAATTCAAACCTGAAACGCCTGAGCAATCTGTATTGCTTCATACATTGCTGGAAGAAGTAAACCCAAATTATCATTTCATAAATAATATAGACATTGAAGACGGGATCAATGACTTTGCCGAAAATAATAACCTTGATCTTTTGATAACCATTCCGAAAAAGCATAAATTATTGGAGGGCTTATTCAGGCCCAGTAGTACCAAACAACTGATCACACAGTCTCATGTTCCTGTTATGTGTGTACATGAATAAATGAAGTGATCATTAAAAAAGAAAGCCACCCAAAGCAGTTGGGTGGTTTTTTCTTTTGAGATGCTAAATCAAAAAACTAAAAAAAATAACGTCTGCTTAAAACTCGGCGCTACCAGGAGTTCTTGGAAATGAAATTACATCGCGGATATTACTCATGCCGGTTACAAATTGCACCATACGTTCAAAGCCTAACCCAAATCCTGCATGTGGAATTGTTCCAAATCTTCTTGTATCGAGATACCACCATAATTCCTCAGCAGGGACATTCATTTCTTTCATTCTCCTTACAAGATTCTCTAATCGTTCCTCCCTTTGTGAACCACCAACTATTTCTCCAATACCCGGTGCCAATATGTCCATGGCAGCTACTGTTTTTCCATCTTCATTCTGCCGCATATAAAATGCTTTTATTTCTTTGGGATAATCAGAAAGAATTACCGGCTTTTTAAAATGCTTTTCAACTAAGTATCTTTCGTGTTCACTTTGCAGATCCATGCCCCAACCTGTAATTGGAAATTGAAACTTCTTTTTCTTATTATGATTGCTTTCTTTTAATATATCAATCGCTTCTGTATAAGTAATACGTTCAAAATTATTGTTGCATACGAATTCCAGTTTTTCTATCAGCCCCATCTCACTCCGCTTATCCTGTGGTAGAGATTTTTCTTCATCGGCTAATCTTTGTTTCAGGAATTCCAGATCTTCTCCAGCGTTGTCCATCGCATATTTAATAATATACTTGATAAATTCTTCAGCCAGATTCATATTATCTTCGAGATCATAAAACGCCATTTCGGGCTCAATCATCCAAAACTCGGCCAAATGCCTTGCCGTGTTACTGTTCTCTGCACGGAAAGTTGGGCCAAAAGTATAAATGTCACCAAGAGCTGTGGCGCCTAATTCTCCTTCTAGTTGTCCACTCACCGTTAAGTTAGTCGCTCTTCCAAAAAAATCTTCTTTAAAATTTATTGTGCCATCACTATTTTTCGGCGCTGTTCCATCCAGAGGCAACGTTGTTACTTTAAACATTTCTCCTGCCCCTTCCGCATCACTGGCGGTAATGATGGGAGTGTGCATGTATACAAATCCTTTATCATTAAAAAATTTATGAACTGCAAATGCCAGTGAATGACGAACACGAAAAACAGAACCAAATGTATTGGTGCGAAAACGTAAATGGGCAATCTCTCTTAAAAATTCAAGTGAGTGTTTTTTGGGCTGAAGTGGATATTTTTCTCCATCACTATCGCCCAATATTTCAATGACGGCTGCTTTTAAATCTATTTTTTGCCCTTTACCTAATGAAGGAACAACAGTACCTGTAATTTTTAAAGAAGCAGAAGTGGTTATCCTTTTCAGAAGATTGTCATTAAATTTTCCCAATTCCAGCACTACTTGCAGGTTGGTATTGGTTGAGCCATCATTGAGTGCAACGAACTGGTTATTGCGAAAGGTCCGCACCCATCCCATAACCGTTACCAGTTGGTTCTTCGGTTCCTGCGACAGTAACTCTTTTATCTTGGTTCGTTTGTTGAACATAGCCATATTTATTTCTGATAAACAGTGAGGGGCAAAGGTAAGATTCATGAGGGAACTAGCTACTGGACTGAGCACCACAATTCTGTTAGCTATCGGGACCAGATAAAAGCTCACAAGCTGGACTGACAAATAAAAATTTGCATTTTCAGCATTTTGACACTAATATTGTAGTGGAAAGCCCGGTAAGTAAAGCCCTCTTTTTAACTCATCGTTGCTTCGGATTCCTTTCAAATAAATTTCAAATCAATTTTTTCACGAAGGACCAATCTTCGGAACCTTCAATCAAGATTAGTGATTTAGAACAAGTGATTAACCTAAGCTATTTGTATGTATGACATTTTACAACTGAACGACATGCTCGTTCCTGAGTTGCTCGATATAGCCGAGCAGCTGAAACTCCCTAACGCTAAAAAGCTGGGTAAGCAGGAGCTTATATACAAGATCCTCGACAGCCAGGCTGTAAAGGCAAGTGAAAAGAAAAGCTCCGGGCCGGAAGACAAATCCAGGCGCAAAAGAATTATTAAAACATCTACTAGCCTTTCAACTGAAGAGGCAATTGTAGAAGAAACCAATAACGAAAGTAATATGGCAAAAGCTGTACGTCCGGTTGTTTCAAAACCCATCGTCCGGAAAGATGAAAAACCAATTTTGAAAAAGGGCCGTAAAAAAAATGATGAGGAAGCTGTTGATTTTTTACCAGAAATACCTCCAGTCCCCGAAGTAGAATTGGCAATAGCACCCGAAACTGAGGTGGCCGGAATAATTTCTGCAGAAACAGAGACTCCATCTCCAGAAACCGCTTTACAGCAAAAAATGTATCCACAGCGGAGAGATCAGGCTTTTAATATTGAATTCGACGGTGTGATATTGGCAGAAGGTGTATTGGAAATGATGCCTGATGGTTATGGATTTCTTCGCTCTTCTGACTACAATTATCTTTCGTCTCCTGATGATATTTATGTATCCCCTTCGCAGATAAAATTATTTGGATTAAAGACCGGGGATACGGTTTATGGCGCCGTCCGACCTCCCAAAGAAGGTGAAAAATATTTTGCTCTGCTGAAAGTAGACACTATCAATAACAAGAAGCCCGAAGAGGTTCGGGACCGTGTTCCATTTGATTATCTTACTCCGTTGTTTCCATTTGAAAAACTCAATTTATTTGATGCATCCGATAACTATTCAACAAGAATAATGGATCTTTTTACACCAATCGGTAAAGGTCAGCGTGGATTAATTGTGGCACAACCTAAAACTGGTAAAACCATGTTGTTGAAAGCAGTGGCAAATGCGATTGCAAAAAATCATCCCGAATGTTACCTGATGGTGGTTTTGGTAGATGAACGCCCCGAAGAAGTAACAGACATGGAGCGCAGTGTCAGGGCTGAAGTAATAGCTTCCACATTTGATGAACCTGCAGAAAAACACGTTAAGGTTTCAACAATGGCCTTACAAAAAGCAAAGCGTTTGGTAGAGTGCGGACATGATGTCGTTATTCTTCTGGATTCGATTACACGTTTAGCCCGTGCACATAATACAGTGGCTCCTTCATCGGGTAAAGTTTTATCCGGTGGTGTAGAAGCTAATGCAATGCAAAAGCCAAAGCAATTTTTTGGAGCAGCAAGAAAAATTGAACACGGAGGTTCTCTTACGATAATTGCTACAGCCCTTGTTGATACAGGAAGTAAAATGGATGAGGTAATCTTTGAAGAGTTCAAAGGAACCGGTAATATGGAACTGCAGCTTGACAGAAGATTATCCAACAGACGTATTTATCCTGCCATTGACCTTGTTGCATCATCCACCCGGCGTGATGACCTGCTGTTGGAAAGAGATGTACTTCAACGAATGAACCTGCTGCGTGTTTTCCTCACAGATATGAATACAGAAGAAGCCATGCGGGAACTGCAAAACCGGATGAAGGGAACTAAAGACAATGAAGAGTTCCTGGCTTCAATGAATAGATAAATAATTATTAATCCGGCAGAATTAATTCTGTTCATCAGCCGTTGCGTCGCACTCTTGTACCATTGTGCTTGCATCGGCTGACTTATTTTTGTATCTGTGGCTGTAGAAAAAATAAATATTGATCAATTCCTTGGCCTGGCAAAAAATCATCTTGTAATCGATGTCCGCAGTCCGGGAGAATATCAACATGCCCACATCCCCGGAGCTTATAGTTTACCATTATTTACTGATGAAGAAAGAGCTGCTGTAGGAACAGCTTATAAACAGGAAAGCCGTGAAAAAGCAATCAGGATAGGATTGGATTTTTTTGGGCCGAAGATGAAAAAAATGGTGGAGGAAGTGGAAGGAATTGACGAAGTAAGAAGTATTACGTACAGACCAGCCGCTTCTGAAGAATTAAAACTTCATACTTCTAAAATCGTGCTTATTTATTGCTGGCGTGGCGGAATGCGTAGCAGTGCTGTTGCCTGGCTGCTGGACCTATATGGCCTCAAAGTATTTACTCTTATTGGTGGCTATAAAAAATTCAGAAACTATGTTCTGGAAACATTTAAACAACCTTTTAATTTCAAAATTCTTGGTGGTTATACAGGATCGGGCAAAACAGAAACCTTAAAAGAACTTGAAAGGGCAGGAGAAAAAATAGTTGACCTCGAAGGTCTCGCCAATCATAAAGGTTCAGCATTTGGAAATATCGGCTTACCTCAGCAACCTACCCAGGAAATGTTTGAAAATCTATTAAGCTGTGAGTTGCAACAAAAGTTAATGGTCAAAGGTCAGTGGCCATTTTATAATAGTGAATCCCCGCATTCACTATTCACAATTAACCATTCAGCTATCTGGCTCGAAGATGAATCACAACGCATTGGCCTTATTAATATCCCAAATGAACTATGGAATACCATGCGGAATTCGCCTCTTTATTTTCTTGAAATTCCTTTTGAAGAAAGACTCAATCACCTGGTTGATGAATATGGAACCCTGGAGAAAGAAAAAATGATTGATGCCATTGGAAGGATCAAAGAAAGACTGGGGGGGCTTGAGGCCAAAAATGCTATTCTGCATCTTGAAAGCAATGAGTTTAGAGCCGGTTTCCATATATTATTGAAATACTACGATAAATGGTATACAAAGGGGCTACACAATCGGAAAAGCCTTAATTCGTTATTAAGAATTATTGACTGTGAATCCGTAACCGCGTTGAACGCAAAAAAACTGATCCAACAGCCTGTGTATCATGAAAAATCTTAAATCTTCATTTTTCATTTTATTATTCCCCTTTTTAGCCAATTCCCAACAATTATCCGGTCTCTGGGTTGGAGCATTAACCAATGATAGCCTGACAGTAAGAAAAGACCAAACTTTTGAAATGGCCCTGACAGAATACAGGGGTAAGGTATATGGATATTCTTATTCAACCTTTATTGTGAGTGACACACTATATTATATAGTAAAAAGAGTAAAAGGGGTAATTGAAAATGGACTTTGTGAAGTATCGGATGATGAAATCGTAAGTAATAATTTTTATGGAAGAAGGGACAAGGGGGTCAGGCAAACAACAATTTTCAAGCTCAATCCTGTTGACAGCACCTGGTATATTGATGGTAAATGGAAAACGGATGCTACAAAAAAATTTTATGCCCTTACGGGTGGTATAACGCTGAAAGAAGAAAAAGATCCGGGCAAATCAAAACTATTTGAACACCTCGGAGATCTGAATTTAATCAAAACCTTATCCTTGACTTCAACAACTGAAAATAAAAAAGAAGTTAAACCCAAACAGGAGGTAAAAAAGGAAATTGCCAAAACGAAAGAAAAAAGAACTGATAAAAAGAATGAGTCAGATATAGCAAAGAATAAATTAAAAGATCCCGAAACTAACGAGGTTGCGAATGATCTAGCAAAACAGGCTGAGAAAAAAGATATAGTTAAAATTGAAAACGATCAGATTCTTGATAAAAAAACAAATGAAGCGGCTGCAACTTTGGAAATAAAGAAACCTGAAACAAAAATTTCAGTTGCAGAGAAACCAATAAAGAAAGTGAAAAAAGATTTGGAGAAGATCAGTGAGAAGTCTGATTCTAAAAATCGCGACTCCATGATCGTTAGAAATGAAATAAAAAATCCCGAATCACGAAATGAAAATAAAGAAATCAGGATCATTGATTCCGTATATGTTTTTAATGAACTGAAGAGAACCGAATACAAACTGAAGCCGCCGGCTGCTTTGGTAAATGAAAGAGTGTCGGCTCCATCAGAAACCATCTTTTTTAAACAAGACAGCCTCATACTTTCTTTATACGATAATGGAGAGGTGGATGGCGATACAGTAAGTGTACTTCTTAATGGCGATGTGATCATTGCTAAACAGGGACTAAAATCATCCGCATTCAAAAAAACTATTTATATCTCCCCGGATGAAAGTGATTCAATCTTACTTGTTCTTTATGCAGAGAATCTTGGATTATACCCACCAAATACCGGGCTTCTGATTATTAAAGATGGAGAGGAAACTTACCAAGTTCGTTTTAAGGCCGACTATGACCGGAATGCTGCCATTATGTTGAGAAGAAAATACAAATAAGAAAGTTTTCCGGTTAAATACGAGATTTGCGGGATGATTAAATCAGACCAAAATACTCCTGCAATTATAAAACTTACACAATACTCTCACGGCGCAGGCTGTGGTTGCAAGATTGCCCCTAAAGTGCTTGATGAGATTTTAAAAAGTAATATCGTTTTACCGGATGATAATAAACTTCTTGTTGGCAATAGTAGTAAAGATGATGCCGCGGTATATGATCTTGGAAATGGAACCGCTTTGATCTCAACCACTGATTTCTTTATGCCGATTGTTGATGATGCATTCGACTTTGGAAGAATTGCCGCAGCCAATTCCATCAGTGATGTATATGCAATGGGGGGAAAACCATTGGTAGCGATTGCGATTTTGGGTTGGCCGGTGGAAAAACTTTCTGTTGAAACAGCTCAAAAAGTAATTGAAGGTGGGCGAATGATCTGTAAAGAAGCCGGTATACATTTGGCAGGCGGACATAGTATCGATTCCCCAGAACCAATTTTTGGTTTGGCAGTAACAGGAATGGTTTCATTGGAACATATAAAAAAAAATAATACTGCAAAAGAGGGAGATTGTTTGTTTATTACCAAACCACTTGGTGTCGGCATATTATCTACTGCACAGAAAAGGGGAGTCCTGAAAGAAGAACATCTGAACGCCATGATTAAGCAAATGACTTCATTAAATAAAATCGGAGAACTGTTTGGAGGAATAAGCGGAATAACAGCCATGACTGATGTGACCGGATTCGGAATATTGGGCCATTTAATAGAAATGGCAGAGGGTAGTGGATTTGGCGCTGAATTATATTATCATACACTTCCGGTTGCTGACGGCGTAAAGGAATATATTGCGCAAAAAATTTCTCCTGATGCTACTTTCAGGAACTGGAACAGTTACAGTGAAAAAGTAAGGTTTGAGAAAGGAGTAAATGTGATGGAGGCCTTTGCCCTCTTGCCAGATCCGCAAACTAATGGCGGCTTGTTGTTCAGTGTAAATGAAGATGATGTTCAAGAGGTGGAAATGTTGCTCAATAAAAACGGTCTTGCTGATTTTTCAAAACCAATTGGAAAAATAACTGCAAGAGGAGAGAAGCTGGTTGAAATAAAATTATAGTTATGCAAATTCAAAACAAAGAACAGATTGTAATTGCACTGGATAAAAACATTACAGCATTTAATGATTATGTTGCTTCAGTAAATAAAGATCTCTTTGAAGCCACCCCGGATAATAAATGGAGTGTGGGCCAAAACCTGGAACATTTGATCCGCTCTGTTAAACCATTACAGCTTGCTTATAGTTTACCAAAATTTGTATTGCAAATAATGTTTGGAAAATCTAACCGCCCATCGAAATCTTATGATGAGTTGGTAAACAAGTATAAAACAAAATTAGCTGCCGGTGGAAGGGCAAGCGGGCCGTTTATTCCATCTTATGTTTCATTCAAAAATAGAGAGGGGTTAATAAAAAAGTATGCCCATCAAAAACAAAAACTAATCAATAAAATCAAAAAGCAAAACGAAAAAGATCTTGACAAATATATTTTACCACACCCCTTGCTGGGAAAACTTACGCTGAGAGAAATGCTGTTTTTTACAGTTCATCATAATGAACATCATCTGGAATTATTAAAGAACAGAAGATAATTTTTATTTTTTCTCCAAAAAAATTTCTGCCATCATACACCTTACACTTCCGCCTTCTGTTTTCTCAATGGCAGGAACAGCGATAGGCAAAAGCCTGCAAAATGAAGATAGATGTTCTTTTTGGTCCTCCTCTAAAGCATTAAAAGCAGTTTGACTCATTATTAAAATATTTTCGCCGCTTTTATTTTTCACCTGCAGCATATTTCCTGCAAACGAATACATCTGGTCCCTGGTAATCCGGATAATCTCATGTCCTGAGCTATCGAGAAGTTGCCGGATAGCGATCCGTTCCCATTCTTCTTCAATAGCTTCTTCGCACAACACAGCAAATTGTTCTCCCAATGTCATTACTACATTGGTGTGGTAAACCGGATGATTATTCTTATCTGTTGCCAGGAAAACAATAGCCCTGTAATCGTTGGTGTTTGCAAACCTTTCCAATACACTTAGGTCGGTTCTTGGAGAATAACAGGCATAAATCACTTTATTATCATGATCAATAACCATACTTCCTGTTCCTTCCAGGAATTTCCCTTCTACCTCAAACTCACTCCAGTCTTTAACATTTTTAACCCTGAATTTTTCAGCAAGTATTTTTATAATATCTTCTCTTTTCTCAGCTCTTCTGTTAGGCGCATACATCGGGAAGATTGAAATTATTCCTTCTGGTGAAGCGATCAGCCAGTTATTGGGGAAAATTGCTGATGGCTTTACCGGGTCATTGGTATCATTAATAACTAACACATCAATATCCAGATCTCTCAGCATTTTTACCATATTATCAAATTCATCCAACGCAAGCTGCTGGATTGATTGATTGTCTGATTGCTGTTTTGATTGAAAATAATTGTTTTCCGCCGTTTCGGGATTAAAGCCGAATGCAGCCGGTCGAATCATCAGTAATGTTGAAGCCGCTGGCATATTCTTCTTCTTATTGAGAAGTAAATAATGAATCAATTTTTTTTGCCAGCTTTCTGTCTTTTTCCGTTACAATATTTCCTGCGCTGTGAGTATTCAGCCAGATTTCAACAGTATTCCATACATTGCTCCACAAAGGATGATGATCCATTTTTTCTGCTTCCAAAGCCACACGAGTCATAAAAGAAAAGGCTTCACTGAAGTTTTTGAAGATAAACTTCCGGTAAAGCTGATTGTTCTTTTCTTCCCACATAATATCAGGAGTTTGTGATTTGCTATTTTAAATTTTTAAAAAATCAGATGTTCTTTATTTTTTATTTTTTCATTTGTTAGCTCTACTACCAGCTGCACCCCGCTGATGCCTCTCAGGTTTTCTGTTTTTTGGTGCAGCATTTCGTTTGAAACGGTATCGCCTTTCATCAGCCATAAAAAATCAAGATGCTTGAACTCAGGAAGCAAATATTCCCCGTCAAACTGATTATTATAAATATAATGTTCTAATGAACTGGTAGGTTCACAGAACTCATAGACTGCAAAAAAATAATTGCGGTTTTTTTTCATTAGCTGAATTTCGATTTCATTGTTAACCCGGAAATCCATGCGCAGTAAATTATTCAATTGCCAGCAAAATTGATAGTCTTTAACAGGTGACATGATGCCGAGCAGCCGGGATTCTTCAAAAAAATCATCTGTAAAATTCCTGGTATTTAAAACAAGTTTGTTCACCTGTAAGTTTTCAATTTCAAATTACGAATTAGAATTGAACTTCTGTTTCCTGCAAATTATTTCCTCTTTTAAATTTCAGTTTTGCCTTATCCCCTTTTTTAAATTTTCCAAGTGTCAGCATGTAGCTTTCCATTGAACTTACATTAAAATCTCCGATCTGGATAATGACATCTCCGGTCATCAATCCGGCCTTTTGTGCCGGCCTACCTTCACTTACACCATCGCATCTTACACCAGTCCCCGGGAACGTATAATCCGGCATTATTCCCAGTGTAACACTGCCGCTACGCATAGAAGAAGATGTTTGCGTTTCTCTCGTCTTCGTAAATGCAATTTTTTGATTCTGTAATTCCGGAGAAGAAATTATTTTGCTGATATAATTTACAATCCTGAGTTCTCCATAATAATTAATCTTATCAAAATCATCGCTGGGTTTATGATAATCTGAATGAAGCCCGGTAAAGAAAAACAACACAGGAATGTCTTTTCTATAAAAAGATGTATGATCGCTGGGGCCGGTACCGCTGGAATCAATTTTTATAACAAAAGGAAAATTTTTTTCATTTGCATTAATAATACTGCCCCAAACCGGTGAAGTTCCATATCCGCCAACGGTTAAAACCTTTGTACTATCATTCAGCCTTCCGACCATATCCATATTAATCATGTAGCTGACATTCTTCAAATCAATTGTCGGATGTTCTGTAAAGTATTTTGATCCGTTCAGGCCAAGCTCTTCTGCTGAAAAAGCAATAAAAAGAAAATTGTTCTGCTTATTTTTTGAGTTCTTCAGCTTTCTTGCCAGTTCAATCGTCGCCGCAGTGCCACTTGCATTATCATCGGCGCCATTATGAATAAGTTTTTCACCGGTACGGAGCATTGAATTTCCATCTTCACCATACCCGAGATGATCAAAATGTGCCCCGAGTATAACTGTTGTGGCTGCCCCATTATCAATATATCCTATAACATTATGGCCGATTCTTTTTTTCTCGTTGATATTGATTTTAATTTTTAAATCCAATGTAGCTTCCTGATCCAAAAAATATTTTTTTGCAATTTCTTTTGAAACATAAACAACAGGAATTTCTAATATTTCTGTCCGGTTTTTACTATTAAACTGCAGTTGATCGTCAGTTGAAGATGTATTGTAAAGTATGATAGAAGAAGCTCCTTTTCCTTTTGCCTTTTTTGCATTCTGTATAATAAAATCATTAAGATCAAAGTGGGGGTTATTTTTATTTTCTTCCAGCTGATCTTTCAAATCAAAAAACCAGGGCATATCAATTTCCTGAACAGCTACTGATGCCAGTGCTTCAATACTAATGTTGGGCGAAAAGGGAAATGGAAAAAATTCTTTGGGAGAGTTTAATTCCATTCCGTTAATAATAAAATAGGTGGAAGAGTTTATTTGTTTGCCATCATAAATTTCAAATGCTTGAAAAAATCCCTCACTACCTTTGGGTTGAATTCCGATTTGCTGAAATTCGTTGCTGATGTATTCCTGTGCTAATTTTTCTCCGTTGGTGCCTGCACGTCTGCCTTCCAGGTTATCATCTGCGAGGTAATGAATATGTTTTTGCAGGTTGGCAACAACAACTTTATCTGCTTTATTAAGTTTTGGTAGTTTGTTTTTTTGAGCAGAAGCAATTTGAAATATAAAAAATAAAACGAGTAAACATACGGTGCGAAAATTATTCATAGAATTTGCCATTGGTTGAAGCAAAGTTATTAATTGAATTGAATGAGTGGTTAAAATTTTGATTTGTTTGGCGGGAGAAATGAATGGTAAGTGGTCAATGGTGAATAGTGTCTTATAAAGACTCAGGTTGTTGAATAAGGGCTGTATATATTGACAATTGGCCTTTCCCCATTCCCAAAAATCCCAATAACGATCCAGAAGTTGAAGTGTCCGACCCTTCCATATCGGCAAACTCGGTGTCTGGGTAATTCCGATAGTTATCGGAAACGACTCAATTGTACAGTAAAGAACAGAATGATGAAAGGAGCGTCGCAAGGGACGATAATAGTAGCAATATTGCGGACTACCCAACCTTCATTCTTTCTTTTATTGTTAACGCCTCTGATAATGTGTTGTGGTGGTCAAGCATGATAAAAATCACCTTGTAAAAAATCGAAATTCGTAAGAAAAGAAGGTAGTTCCCGTATACATTTGCAGGCTACAGTGGGCGGAAAAAATATACATATTGGTTTAGTGGGTAATCCCAATAGCGGCAAAAGTTCGTTGTTCAACTGCCTTACCGGATTGAATCAGAAAGTGGGCAATTTTCCCGGCGTGACAGTTGAAATGAAAATTGGGGAAGCAAAGATTGATGAAACCCGGTGGGCAGAGTTCCTGGATTTGCCGGGAACATACAGTCTTTATCCAAGGCGTGCTGATGAATTGGTGACTTATGATGTGTTGATGAATGATAAGCATCCGGAACATCCGGATATTCTAGTAGTGATAGCAGATGCTGCGAACCTGAAAAGAAATTTACTATTTGCTTCACAGATAATTGATCTGAAGATTCCGACAGTTGTTGTGCTTACTATGATGGACCTTGCCCGCAAAAAAGGAGTTGAAATTGATGTTGCCGGGTTGGAAAGAGAATTGGGAGTTCCGGTGGTTCCGGTTAATCCCAGGAAAAATAAAGGTGTACAGCAATTAAAAAAAATATTGACTCAGCTTGCTAATACTCCTGCTCAGAGCACAATAAGAAATTTTGTACCCGGCGCTTTTTGGGGTAAAGGAACCGTGCAGGCTATTAAAGAAAAACTTCCTCAATTGAGTGATTACAGGGCTCTGCATCTGGCTATGAATTATAAAGAACTTAACATCGGCAAAGAGATAAAGCAGGTGGTAGATGATGCAATAAAAAATATTCCACTGAATAAAACTGTTTCTCAGGCAGAAGAGATTATAGACCGTTATGCAAGGATCAGAATCATCATGCAACAAACTGTGTCGGAGCCCGATCCTCTTCAAAAAACATTATTTACTGATAAGCTTGATAATATTTTACTTCACCGCCATTGGGGATACCTGATCCTGCTTACTGTTTTGTTTTTACTTTTTCAAAGTGTGTTCTGGCTGGCACAGCATCCGATGGGCTGGATTGAAACAGGATTTGCAAAAATCAGTTCGGAACTTTCTTCATCCTTGCCGGTAACATGGTGGAGTGATCTTATCATTAATGGTGTAGTAGCAGGATTAAGTGGCATTTTAGTTTTTGTCCCCCAAATCATGATTTTGTTTGGCCTTGTCACCTTAATCGAAGACACCGGGTACATGGCCCGTATAAGTTTTCTTGGTGACAGATTGATGAGAACAGTTGGACTAAACGGAAAAAGTGTAATGCCTATGATTAGTGGTTTTGCCTGTGCAGTACCTGCCATCATGAGTGCAAGAAGTATTGAAAACAAAAAAGAAAGGCTGTTGACAATTTTAATTACTCCTTTAATGAGTTGTTCGGCAAGATTGCCTGTATTTACAATTTTGATTGCATTGGTCATTCCCAATAATTACCTTCTTGGTTTTTTAAGTGTGCAGGGATTGGTGATGATGGGGCTTTATTTATCGGGGTTGGTAATGGCTTTAATTGTTTCTTCTATTGCCAGATGGTTTATTAAAATAAAAGAAAAGAGTTTTTTTATTCTTGAATTACCTACTTACCGTTCCCCCCGGTG
Source organism: Sphingobacteriales bacterium (assembly GCA_023251235.1). GTDB lineage: Bacteria > Bacteroidota > Bacteroidia > Chitinophagales > Chitinophagaceae > VBAS01. The sequence continues at coordinate 29,479 of JAHEZE010000022.1, forward strand.
GGGGAATATTCTGCAAACCATGATTAACAAGGCAAAAATATTTGTCTTTAATGCAGGTAAAATCATCATGATCATCAGTCTTATACTTTGGGGGCTCAGTTCCTTTGGGCCGGGACACCGGATGAAAGATGTTGCACAGCATTATGAACGGTTGAAACAAGAATCCAATGCCAATGTTAAGCAACTGGATAAAGAATTTCATGCAGCAAAGCTGGAAAATTCTTATGCAGGAATTTTGGGGAAAAGCATTGAACCGGTAATAATACCATTGGGTTATGATTGGAAAATAGGAATTGCGCTGATCACTTCATTTGCTGCAAGAGAAGTTTTTGTAGGAACCATGGCAACGCTTTACAGTGTAGGCGAACAGGATGATAATAGTTTAAGATTACGGGATAAAATGAAGGCTGCTATCAGATCAGATGGAACCCCTGTTTATAATCTTGCCAGCGGATTATCACTAATGATATTTTATGTTTTTGCCATGCAATGTATGAGTACGCTGGCGGTTGTGTACCGCGAAACAAAAAGTTGGAAATGGCCAATCATTCAACTCCTATATATGACGGGGCTGGCTTATATAATGAGCTTGTTGGTATACCAATTGATAAAGTAAATCCTATTTTGATACCGGTTCCCATTTGTCTTTCGGTTCAAAATAATTCCAGAGAAATAATGAAATTTTTCTTGCTAAAGTCCATGCTTCGTTATCATGAGTCCATTGCTGATCTTTATTATTTTTTGTGAAAATAGAAAAGATATAAGGATGATGGGGGCCATTAACCAATAGTACTTCACTCCGGCTTGCGTCTACACACCCATTTTTGCTGAATACTTTTATATAGGGTGGTATTTGTGAGATGGCCTCGTCCACATCCCAATAATTACGGCCAAGGCAACGCATCATGCGGTCACAGGCTTCTGATGAAAATATTTCATTATTGTAAATTTTTTCAAAGATGGTTGCCATTTCCCTAGGAGTGGTTTGTCCCCAGCCAAATTGTGTTCTGTTGTTTTCCCTTCCGGGAGTTCTGGAATTTACTCTTGTATTTTTGAAACCAAGGCTATCAAGTATTTCATTAATTCCTGTTCCTTTACCAGCATAACTTTGCAGCCATAAACTTGCTGTGTTATCGCTGGTGGTCAGCATCAGCATCATTACTTTTTTCAGTAATATTTTTTCGCCGCTTTTAAATGAACCAAGTATGTCTTCCCCTTCGTATAACAAAGAGTCTTTATAAATAAGGGCCGAGTCATAATTCAATTCTCCTTTCCTGATTTTATCCATAATACCAATAAGGATTGGCACTTTTACAATACTTGCTGTGGGGAATATTGTATCCGCGTTTATTGAAACGGTTTTCCCTGTTCGAAAATCTTTTACATAAATGCCAATATCGCCATTAAATCCTTTCATAACATCATTGAGTCGGTGCTGTAATTTATTATCTGTTTTTTGTGAATATGAAAAAACAGAAACCCCAAAAAATATTATAATTATAAAAGCCCGTATCATTTACTAAAATGGTTTTTTGTTAGTTGTCGGCTTTACTATTTCAGTTTGTGAGTTCATATAATCAAATACCAGATTGCAAAATGCTATAATGCCGGTTTTCATTCCTGCTTCATCTATAAAAAAATCCGGGGTGTGGTGTGGAGGGGCCTTTTGTGGATCATTTCCTTTCGGCATTCCACCCAAATAAAAAAAGAAGGAAGGAGCTTTTTGTCCGTAATACGAAAAATCCTCAGCGCCGGTAACCCAGTTTCTTTCGGATACATTTTCAGCTCCAATAGCAGTCTTTAGTAATGGAACTGTCTTCTTTACCAATTCCGGATCATTGTAGGTAACCAATGTTTTTGTTTTTATTTCTATTTCGGCTGTAGCACCGCCTGCTTCAGCAATCTTACTTGCAACCTGTTTAATTTTTTCATGTATATCAAGTTGCATTTTACTATCTAATGTCCTTACTGTTCCATACATAATACACTCTTCGGGGATAATATTACTTCTAACGCCTCCTTCAATTTTTCCAACACTTATTACAGCAGGAGCTTTTGTAAGATCAGTTTCCCGGCTTACAATATTTTGTAATCCTTGAATTATTTGTGCAGAAATTGCAATGGGATCAACACCAAGCCAGGGTTGTGAACCATGACTTGCCTTTCCTTTTACTTTTATCACAAACCAATCTGAAGAGGCCATAAAGGCGCCTGGCTTATATTCAATTTTCCCTATTTCAATATTTGACTCAATATGCAACCCAAACATTACATCAACTTTGGGGTTATCCATTACACCGTCTTTTATCATTAACGGGGCTCCACCATCTTCACCTTCAGGAGGCCCTTCCTCCGCCGGTTGAAAAACAAATTTTACAGTTCCTCTTAAATCATTTTTCATTCCGGCTAAAATCTCAGCAACACTCATTAATATGGATACATGTGTGTCGTGCCCACAAGCATGCATGACTCCAACCTGCTGTCCGTTATAAGTAGTTTTTATTTTAGATGCAAATGGAAGATTAACCCTTTCTACAACTGGCAAAGCATCCATATCAGCCCGTAAAGCAATAACGGGTCCGGGTTTAGTGCCTCTTAATATTCCAAGTACACCGGTTTTTCCTACGCCTTCTTTAACTTCAATGCTTAAAGAACGAAGATGATCGGCAATAAGTTTCGCTGTTCTAAATTCATTGTTTCCTAATTCCGGATGTTCATGAATATCTCTTCTCCATGCAATACACTTGGCTTCAATTTTATCGGCCGCAGAAATAATTTTTTCATTTTGATCAGTGGCTTTTTTTTGCGCAAAAAATATTATCGGCAGATATATCAAGAATAAAAAGACAATTGCTTTCATTGTATAAAAATTTTATATGAATTTACCGGAAATTGTTTTTTAATCAATTAATTATCTACAGCTTAATAATATTTTTTATATTTAAATAACAATGCTATTCCGTCATATACCATTTTTAAAGGCTGTTTTCATACATAGCCTTACGGCCTTCGGTGGCCCTCAGGCTCACTTTGGAATGATGCTTAAAACATTTGCTCGTCGAAGACATTATGTAACAGAACAGGAATTAATCGAGTATAATGCCTTTTGTCAACTATTACCCGGTGCCTCTTCTACTCAAACTTTAACACTGATTGGTTATAAAAGAGGCGGCGTTATTCTTGCTGTTTTAACTCTCATCATATGGATTTTACCAGCGAGTATATTAATGGGATTGCTATCTTTTTTACTTCATTATATAGATAAACGGGCATTGAACATTGATGTATTTAAATTTATTCCGCCAATGGCAGTTGGCTTTTTGGTTTATGCAACCGTTTTGGCTTTTCAAATTTCAATTAAAAATACTATCACCTGGATAATAATGATCGTTGGTGCAATATCAACATATTTATTATTTAAACAGCCCTGGATTTTCCCTTTGTTAATTATTCTTGGGGGTCTCACAACCAACTTAAGCAGAAAACGTATTCCCCAAATAGAACAAAAACCAAAAAAGATAAAGTGGTGGAACTTCTGGTTATTTGGAATAATATTTATTGCGGCGGGGTTATTTAGTGAAATAGCAAAAAATTTCGAATGGACAACCAGAAGTCCTATTAATCTTTTCGAAAATACTTATCGTATGGGTAGTCTGGTGTTTGGAGGGGGGCAGGTTTTAATGCCAATGATGTATGAACAATTTTCGGTTCGCCCAAACGCTATAAGAAAAAAAGATTCGGCTGTATTAGAAATTGATAAAGATGACATGTATACTGGTATGGGTATTGTTCGTGCAATGCCGGGGCCTGTGTTTGCTATCGGTTCTTTTGCTGGAGGTATGGCATTAAAAGACTATGGAAAAAATCCAAAAGAAAGAGTCGCTATGCAAATTCTAGGATGCCTAATTGGTACTATTGCTATTTTCTTGCCGAGTGCTCTTTTAGTTTTATTTTTTTTTCCAATTTGGCACAACTTAAAAAAATATGCTGTAATTTATCGTTCATTAGAAGGTATTAACTCTGTTGTAGTAGGAATAATGGTAGCAGCAACATTTTATCTTATGAAAGACATTTCATTATTAGATGTTAAGGTTGGAAGTCTTTTAAACGCTACTGTTATAGCGGCTACTTTTACATTGTTACAATACACAAAAATCCCTCCCCCGTTAATAGTTATTGGTTGTTTGTTATTGGGCTATTTTTTTTGATTGATTTGACTAAATAGCTTTCTGGATTCAATTTCTTCTCTTACATTATCCGGTACCAGATAGCGAATCGACTTTTTTTGCTTAATTAATTCGCGAATTTGAGATGAAGAAATTTGAATTATGGGGGCATCAAGAATTGTTGTTTGTGCATTCAAACTATTTACTACTTCAATACCCGCTCTTTTATAAACATAGATTTTGTAGTCATTAATTATAATTTCAAAATTTTTCCATTTATTTAAATTTAAAAAACTATCGCTCCCCATTATGATTGAAAATGAATTCTTGGGATATTTTTCTTTTAAATAAGCAAGAGTATCAACCGTGTATGATGGCCTAGGCAGTTTAAATTCAATGTTTGTCGCTTTCATTCTTGAGTCATTCTCAATGGAAAGTCGGACTAGGTGAAATCGATCATTTTCATTTAGAAGAAAGCTATTTATTTTAAAGGGGTTCTGTGGAGACACAACAAACCAAACTTTATTAATTTTTGTTTCATTTAATATCTGATTTGCTATTATTAAATGCCCTACATGTATGGGGTTAAAGGAGCCAAAGAAAAGCCCGATATTCATTATGTTGTTGATAATCAATTAATTAATTCAATCACAATATGTTCGGCTTCATTTAAACGGAGGCTAAGAGAATAACCTGAAATTTTCACAGAAATAGGATCGCCTAAAGGAGCAACTTGCTCAAGAAATATTCTTTCTCCAGGAACACATCCCATTTCCATCAATTTCAACAATATCTCGTTGCTATCAAAACGTATAATAATCGCTTCCTGCCCTAGTTTTAAATCTGAAAGAGTCATTTTTTAATAAGAAATACAAAGCTAATATCATTGAATTACATTTGCTTACGATTTTTGAAATTATGAATTACTCCCATAAGTCTAAAATTAATTTTTTTTCGACTGGTGTTATTTTCTCTTTTAAAAACAAAAAGAGGATAATAAAATTTATTGATTACCTTTTAAAAAATGAAACAAAATGCTCACAATCAATAAATTATGTGTTTTGTAATGATAAATATTTGCTTAAAATCAATAGAGAATATTTAAACCATGGAAATTTAACTGATATTATCACATTTGATCTTTCTTCAAATAAGAAAGAGATAAATGGGGAAATTTATATAAGTATAGAAAGAGTTAAAGAAAACTCATTTCTGTTTGGAGTATCATTTACTACTGAGTTATTACGAGTTATTATACATGGGGCATTGCATTTATGTAGCTATAATGATAAAAAAATAAAAGAAAAAAGAATCATGAGAAAAAAAGAAGAATACTATTTAGCCCAATATTCTAATTTCTAATGTTTCACATGAAAACCGTCATTTGTTTTCACTTATGTTTTCACGTGAAACAATTGACTGGTTTTCTTAATTATTTTTTGAATAAGATAATACTTTTGTTCCTTTCTTATGTTTATTGATTATGATATAATTATTGTTGGTGCCGGACATGCAGGTTGTGAGGCAGCAGCTTCTGCTGCAAACTTGGGTTCAAGGGTCTTACTAATAACAATGAATATGCAGACTATGGCTCAAATGAGCTGTAATCCTGCTATGGGAGGTATTGCTAAGGGTCAGATCATTAGAGAAATTGATTCAATGGGCGGGTGTTCTGGAATTGTTACAGATCAATCAATGATTCAATTCCGAATGCTAAATCTTTCAAAAGGGCCTGCAATGTGGAGCCCAAGGGCTCAAAACGATAGAATGCTTTTTTCTTCAAAATGGAGAGAAATGCTGGAAAAAACAGACAATCTGGATTTTTATCAAGATTTGGTTACGGGATTAATTATTAAAGAGGGTAGATGCTTTGGAGTTATCACTGGCTTGGGACATAAGATAAACGCGAAGGCCGTTGTTCTCACAAACGGAACTTTTCTTAATGGAAAAATTCATATTGGAGAAAAAAATTTTGGCGGAGGAAGAGTTGCTGAGAAATCTGCAACCGGAATAACAGAACAGTTGGTTTCACTGGGTTTTGAAAGCGGCAGATTAAAGACAGGAACTCCCCCAAGAGTAGATGGCCGCAGCTTAGATTATACAAAAATGGAAGTGCAACCAGGCGATAAAGAGATAGCTGGCTTTTCTTATTTAAATATTCCAAAACCCAAAGATCAAAAATGTTGCTGGATAACATATACAAGTGAAAAAGTTCATACTATTCTAAAAACAGGTTTTGACAAAAGCCCCATGTTTTCGGGAAGAATTGATGGTGTTGGTCCCAGGTATTGCCCAAGTATTGAAGACAAAGTCAATCGATTTCCAGAAAGGGAAAGGCATCAGCTTTTTATTGAGCCAGAAGGCTGGAATACAATTGAAGTTTATGTAAACGGATTTTCGACATCACTTCCTGAAGAAACTCAATACGAAGCTCTTCGTAATATAATTGGATTTGAAGCAGTGAAAATTTTCCGGCCGGGTTATGCAATTGAATATGATTATTTTCCTCCTACACAATTAAGGTATACTTTGGAAACTCGTTTGATTGACAATTTGTTTTTTGCTGGCCAAATCAATGGAACGACCGGGTATGAAGAGGCGGCCTGTCAGGGTTTAATGGCCGGAATTAATGCACATCAAAAAATCAGAAATTTTGAACCAGTAATTTTAAAAAGAAGTGAGGCTTATATTGGCGTGCTGATAGATGATTTAATCACCAAAGGAACTGAGGAGCCTTACAGAATGTTTACCTCCAGAGCTGAGTTCAGAACTTTACTTAGACAGGATAACGCTGACCTTCGGTTAACTGAATTAAGTTACCGCCTTGGATTAGCATCACAAGAAAGAATGGAATTGGTAAAAAGTAAAAGTGAAAGTGTTGAAAAAATAAAATCAATACTAAACGAAATGCCTGTCACTCCTGAAGAAATAAATCCCTTCCTTGAAACATTTTCTTTTTCAACAATTAGGGAGAAACAAAAAATTTCTAAAATATTATTACGTCCGGGTATTGAATTAAACAGGCTTGTTGCTCATTTTCCAGTTCTTAATGAAAAGTTGAAAAATTATTCTTCTGAAATAATTGAACAGGCTTCTATCCAGATCAAGTATGAAATTTATATTGAAAAAGAAAAAGAGCTTGTTGAAAGAATGGGGCAACTTGAAGATTTAAAAATTCCGGAAACATTTGACTATAAAAAAATTCAGGCACTTGGAAATGAAGCCAGGGAAAAACTTACAAAAATAAAACCCACAACACTGGGACAAGCAAGTCGCATTTCTGGGATTAATCCAAGCGATGTTCAGATATTAATGGTCTTCATGGGTAGATGAGTTTTTTTGAAATTCAAGCGAGGCAAGAACGAGTTTAATTTCACCAAAGCTGATGTTCCTTCCCAATTTTTCTTTTATTAGAGCAATATTTCCTCCCTGAAAATTTTTTGCTAAGGGTTCTATTAAAACAATTTTTTCCCGGCTTACCAATTCGCTTATTTGTATTTCTCCAATTTGTACAAAATGTGCAAGATGTCCTTCGATAGTTTGAACAGTCAGATTTCTTTCTTTTGCAATATCATTTACCGTTTTGCCTTCTTTATAAAATTTAAAAGACTCTGCCTTGGTGTCAACCTTGGGTTTCTTTTCTCCACTTGGTGTTTTCCGCTCCCGCTTTGGAATTTTTTCATTAATCAAAGAAGCCAGGTTCATTTCCTTACAATAGTCAACAATAATATCTAAAAATTGCTGGCCGTACTGTGTAATCTTTGCATCACCAAAACCGCTTATTTTTCTTAGTTCGGCTAACGTTTGTGGTAAATAACGGGCCATTTCATCAAGTGTATTTGTACTGGCAACAATGTATATCGGCAAATCTTTTTTTGAGCAAATGCTGTCCCGCATTTTCCTCAACTGCTGATGCAGCAGGGGATGAGGAGATTCGATTCTTTGTTTTGCAACACCGGTATAAATATTTACAGTAAATGCCGGCAAAACAAAATTCTTTTTTCTCCGATGATAATTTTCCATTTCAAATTTTCCAACAAAACCATCAAGCATATATTTATTTGCTGATAGTTGTGCGAAAATTTCTTTTAGTCCATCATTAAATTCTTTAGCGTGAATGCGGCTATCGGTAACAACGGGTGATCTTTGAATTAACTCCAGTATTTTGTTTTGCTCATTTACAAAATACCCGCTTCCCGCTTTTATTCTTTCCTGCAAAACAATATCAGATTCCGGGTTTTCTTCAAGCAGAAATAAATTCTTTAACTGCGATTGAAATTTTTCTGCTGTTGCCTGCAATGAATTTATTTTACCGGAAACTTCATTCATCCATTCACCAGCTCCATCATTAAATGAAGATTTATGTTCAGATAAATAATTTCCGAGTTCCGTAATTTCTGCTATCGCTCCCTTATAATCAAATAACGAAAGCAAAACTTTTAACCGGTAATTCTTCCTGGACTGCTGCAGCTCTTTTTCAAGTCTATTTGCCGAAGAATTATACTGGGAAAAACGAACAATTCTTTCATCGGTAAAAAAACCGTTTGATTTTATTCTGCTTTGAAGAATAATACCATCCAGCGTAGTGCAGCGGCTCAGCGCAACATATAGCTGGCCGGGAGCAAACGCTTCTCCTGCATCTATAATTGCTTTTTCAAAAGTTAATCCCTGACTTTTATGTATGGTGATTGCCCAGGCGAGGCGCAATGGATATTGGACAAACGAACCCAGCACTTCTTCTTCCAGCAGACGAGTTGTATTATTCATTACATAACGGATGTTTTCCCATTTTTCCTTTTTTACCTCAATAGTATCAGGCTCATCGATACACTGAACAATAATTTTTTCTTTGCCCAGTTCTGTAACCACGCCGATTTTTCCATTGAAATATCGTTTGTCCTTTTCAGAATCATTTTTAATAAACATTACCTGGGCGCCGACTTTTAACTGAAGCAGTTCCTCTGCAGGATATGCTGATTCAAGAAAATCACCGTTAACTTCAGCGCTATAAGTAAATGATGTAGCGTTCAGATTGGCCAATTCATTCGCGTTTGTATTTCTTGCTTTTTCATTATGTGTGGTAAGGATTATATATCCATCTTTTTTTGTTCTACGAAATGCTGGTTGAAAACGACCCTCTAAAAGTTCCAGACTATCCTCTTCCAATTCATTATTCCGTACCTGGTTCAAGAG
>JAHEZE010000158.1 GCA_023251235.1 Sphingobacteriales bacterium
CCAGGGCATCGATCCTGGTATTCAGATTTTTGAAATCCTTTTTGTAACAAGAGCTGGTAATTAGTGCTAACGCTATTAAGCTCAATAATAGTTTTTTCATTTTTTGATTTTTTTTTATAAACAATGGGGTTAAAAGTTTTTCAATACATTAATTGTCACCAATTAATCCGGTAAAATTATAGTTTTATTAATACAAACCAATTTTTTTTTATTATTTAGTTAAAATATTTTTTTTGTACCCCGGTATCAACATTTCTGAAGGGCAGCTAATTGCCTGCCCTTTCACCATACAATTATTATAAAATCTAATTGCCGGCATTATGTTTTTAAAGGATTTGTTCTTAACATTAAAATTTATCAACCAGTCAAAAACCTTCGCAAGATAAATTAACTGTTTCACTATCGCAACAAATGTTGATAAAATTACTAAGTAAAAGAACGAATTTTCAAAAGAGTACGCTGCAAATATATAGAGTTTCAATATTCAAATATCAAAGACAGAAATATTTTTTTTCATTGCAAAAATCCGAAAAAAGGTAAGCAGATCGTTTCACTAAAATAGGGATAAAAGTTAACAACCAAAAAAATAATTGTACGCATTTTCACACCCATTTTTATATGCCATTGAAGCCTTACTCCGGAGTTTTCTTCATTGCGAGCTATAGTAGAGTGTTCGAATAGTGGTAGCTTGGATGGCGAAGCAATCTGAAAAATTTTGAACCTTTAGATTGCTTCGCTTCGTCCCTGGCCATGTTGCATCTTGAACCTTGTCACTCGCAATGACGATGTCTTCGTTGTTCCTGTAATTGAAGGCTAACATTCACTCAAACTTATTGGAATGTTTATTGCCAGACCGCCATCGGCAGTTTCCTTGTATTTGCTGTTCATGTCCAAAGCCGTATCCCACATGGTTTTTATTACAGCATCAAGAGAGACTTTTGCAAAGTCAGGAAATCCCTGTTGTGCTAATTGAGAAGCCGTAATTGCTTTTATGGCCCCCATAGTATTTCGTTCAATGCAGGGTATTTGAACTAATCCTGCAATAGGATCGCAGGTCAAGCCGAGATGATGCTCCATGGCAATTTCAGCTGCCATCATAGCCTGGCGTTGTGTACCCCCCATGCCCTCTGTTAATGCCGCTGCAGCCATAGCTGATGAAACACCTATCTCTGCCTGGCATCCTCCCATAGCGGCAGAAAGTGTAGCCCCTTTTTTAAAAATACTTCCGATCTCTGCTGCCGTCAATAGAAACTGGATAATTTTTTCTTCATGATGGCCGTCATTGAAGGCAATAAAATAATGCAACACAGCCGGAATAACTCCTGCGGCGCCATTGGTAGGGGCCGTAACCACCCTGCCGAAAGATGCATTTTCTTCATTTACTGCAAGGGCAAAACAACTGACCCAATCCAGAATGTATTTAAAATCTTTCCCTCCGGAACGAATGGCAGCAAGCCACGAATCATAATCAGTATAATTTTTATTCTCCAATAATTTTTTATTGAGTTCGGCTGCACGACGTTTTACATTCAGCCCTCCGGGGAGTGTACCGCTGGTATGGCAACCCCTGTAAATACATTCTTTCATTACCCGCCATATATTGAGTAATCCATCTTTGGTTTCTTTTTCACTGCGCCATACATTTTCATTTTCCATTACAACTTCGGAAATTGAAAGTCCCGTTTTCATGCACCAATGCATAATATCTTCAGCATCATTAATTGGAAATGGTAATTGAACTGCAGCAGATAAATTGGATTGCTCTCCCTCTTTAATAACAAAACCACCTCCGATTGAATAATAGGTTTCAGCTATTGAATCGCCATTATAAAATGTAGCAAGGAAGGTTAAAGCATTAGGATGATAAAGCAAACTTTCAGTAATTAAGAAATCGATGTCTTCATGCGGATCAAAGTCCGTTTCGTGTAAACCATGCAGCACAATTTTTTTCATGGCAGCTATATCAGCTATTTTTGAATGGATACTGTTTACCTCAAAAGTCACAGGATCGTCTCCGCATAATCCCAATTGCACAGCAATATCAGTACCATGTCCTTTCCCTGTTTTTGCCAGCGATCCATATAAAAGGACTTTTACATTCTGAACTTCCTGCAATCTTTCTTTTAACGAAGAAATAAATTTCTGTGCGGCACGCCATGGTCCCAGGGTATGAGAACTGGAGGGGCCAATACCTATTTTTAAAATATCAAAAACTGAAATGGATTCGTGAGACAAAATATAAAGTTGAACAGCAAAAATACATTAATAAAATCCCGGCTTATATCGCCAGGATGATATAAGGAAGAAAAAAATCAGAAAACATCAACCAACTCAATTTCAAAATAGAGTATAGCATTTGAAGGGATTGATGATCTGCCTTTGCAGCCGTAAGCAAATGCTGATGGAACAATTAATTTAATTGTGCCTCCTTTTTTAATTAACGGCAAACCAATTTGCCACCCAACTATCACCTGTGCAAGCTGAAAACTTATCGGTGTTGTTTGCGAGTCAAACACGGTACCATTTAAAAATTTCCCGGTATACTTTACTGAAAAGGTTGATGACGAAGTGGGGGTAACGCCGCTACCAGAATCGGTTATTTGGTAATATAATCCACTTGTATGAAATGTTCCGGCTAATCCTTTGCTATTGGCATAAGCTAAAATCGCCGTCTTTTCATTTTCCGGCGGGATAGCACTGCAAGTGTTTGCTCTTTTCACACATCCAATACTACCTGATAAAATTAAGGCTGCAACAAAACCTGAGATTGATTTTTTCATCATGATATTTTAATTGTTTTTTTCTTTTAAAAACTAAGATTAAGACCAACTCGTGCAAACATATTAATTTTCCTGTTTATCTTTTTTATTCAGCAATTCTAAATAGTTCTGTTCATTTCGTTCCCATTTTACTTTTTCAGAAAATACGGAAACAAAGATGACAATCAGAAGTACAGCAATGATCAGAACCATTACCAAAGAACCCAATGAAGCGTCGGAATTAAAAACCATCGTGGCTCTTTTATACCATCCGGAGACCATGTTTATAAAAATGGCTGCGGCAAACAGCACTCCAACCGGTAATCCAATGGCCAATTGTTTCCAGAATTTCTTTTTCTTATTCCGGTTTTTCTCCCAATAGGATATAAACTGCATTTCTTCATTCGTCAGCATATGCAAATTTACAAAGGCTTTACAGCATCTTGTCACGGCGCATTAAAATAATTATCTTGTAATCCAATAAACCCGGTTATCTTGAAATTATCTCTTGTATTAGAACAATTCCTGTTTACCCATAAGCGACTCACTCTATCGGGGATTGGCAGATTTTTAATTGGAGATATTTATAACCCGGAAGCAGAAAAGTCAGTAAAAGGAAAGGATTTCTATACAATAAAATTTGAACCGGATACAACAGCAATAGAAGACAAAGAACTAATATCATTTTATTCTGTGCAAACCGGAAAGATGCAGAGCCTGGCTGCTTCTGATCTTGATTCCTACCTGGAATTAGTAAAGCAATTTCTAAATATTGGTAAACCATTTTTAATAGAAGGGATCGGAACTCTTTCAAAAAACAAATCGGGCCAATATGAATTTACTCCGGTGCGCCAATTCAATGAAAAAATAAAAGATCTGGGTTCGGAAGAAATTGATCAAACATTAACCACCGAAAATTCCTTTACTGATTATGAAGAAATGTTTTCTCCAAAAAAGCCATCAACAATTACCGGCAGAAAAATTACTATCTGGCTGGCATTAATTGCCGGTCTTATTTTGGCAATTTGGGGTGGGTATATTGTCTATAATAGATCGAGTCAGGGTAAAAAGAAAAATGAAAATGAACTGAAAAATAAAAAGGTTTTACTTCCTGACACAATAAAAGTTGATAGCGATTCCATTAAACATATCCACTCTCAGGCTCAAACCGGCGCTTATCGGTTTGTAATTGAAAAAGCCGGTAAAGAAAGAGCAATTGCAAGGTTCAATGATCTGAAAAAGTGGGGTATTGAAATAAAAATGGAAA
>JAHEZE010000092.1 GCA_023251235.1 Sphingobacteriales bacterium
GGTGGCCCACCGACAATAAAAAAGAGCAGGATGAACTATTTGCAGCATTAAAGAATCATGGACTCGAAATTGGTTTTCTCGTTGGTGGCTGGCAGAGCAATCCGCAGGAACACCTGGAATATTATAAGAAGATGATTGATGCAGCAGCAAAACAGAATATTCAACGGCCACTTTATATCAACAATCATTCTGGAAGAGATTATTTCAGTTTTGATGATAATAGAAAATTTATTGAACATACAAATGCATTGGCCAAAGAAACGGATATTATGATTTGCCATGAAACCCATCGTTCCCGAATGATGTTTGCAGCACCTGTAGCAAGACAATTCCTGGAAAAAATTCCTGAATTAAAATTTACATTCGATGTTTCACATTGGTGCAATGTGCATGAAAGCCTGCTGGTTGATCAGAAAGAAACAATTGATATGGTATTGGAAAGGGTGGAACATATTCATGCCCGCATCGGTCACCCGGAAGGGCCGCAGGTAAATGATCCCCGTGCACCCGAATGGGAAAAAGCCGTGAATGCACATTTTGCATGGTGGGATAAAGTAGCGGAACGAAAAAAGAAAGGCGGGGAAAGGATGACAGTGCTTACAGAGTTTGGTCCGCCTGATTATATGCCAACTCTACCTTATACAAAACAACCCTTGGCCGACCAATGGGCAATTAATGTGTATATGATGCAATTGCTTCGGAAAAGATATACCCCCTAACCCCCTGAAGGGGGAATTAAACCCTTTAAAAGTTAGTTTGTGATTTTAAGTATTCAAGAATTTGTTGGCCACTTACATCCTTTATTGGTACATCTTCCTATTGGCATATTATTGCTTGCTGGTTTATTTCAGTTTTTATCAAGAAAAGAAAAATTTGCTTCACTTCAACCGGCTGTCAGCATTACTTTATTTCTGGGTATGCTGAGCGCAGTGGCTTCCTGCATCAGCGGATATATTTTATCAGGAAGCGAAGATTATGATGAACAACTTGTAAGTACACATCAGTGGTTTGGTATTTCTGTAGCAGCAATTTCACTTGTTGCCTTGTTTTTACATAACAGGAAGAATGTACTTACAAAATGGGTAATCTTATTAATGATCTTGCTTATTATCATTACCGGCCATCTGGGAGGTTCTCTTACACATGGATCTGATTATCTCACCAAACCATTTTCCAATAACGAAGAGAAGATTATTGAAAATAAACCAATTCCTGATGTACAGGAAGCAGTAGTTTATTCAGATATTATTCAGCCCTTGTTTCAATCGAAATGTTATACATGCCATGGGGCCAACAAAAAGAAAGGTAAGTTAAGATTGGATCAGCCGGAGTTTATTTTGAAAGGAGGCAAAGATGGTAAAGTAATAAAACCGGATAGTGCTGATGAAAGTGATATGATCAAAAGATTAATGTTGCCAAGAAATCATGAAGATCATATGCCGCCGAAAGAAAAACCACAATTAAAAGATAATGAAATAGCCCTGATTCATTGGTGGATTGCAACCGGTGCATCTTTTGAGAAAAAAACAAAGGAACTGGAACAGCCGGAAAAATTAAAACAGGCTTTACTTGCTTTACAAAAAGTAGTAAAGAAAATACCTTCAGACGTACCGGCAACACCAGTTGCAATAGCAAATGAAGACGCTGTTCAAAAATTGAAACAAAGAGGAGTTGTGATTGTGCCGGTAGCACTAAACAGCAATTACCTGCTGGCAAATTTTGTAACAGCAGATCCTATAACTGATAAGGATCTTGAATTATTAATACCAGTGGAAAAACAACTAATATGGTTAAAGCTCAGTAATAAAAAAATTACAGATGAAGGAATGAAATATATCAGCCGGTTAAAAAATCTTACCCGTCTGTATATTGATTATTCAATGATCACCGATAAAGGACTTGTTTCTTTAACATCGTTGAACAATCTTCAATACCTAAACCTTGTTGGTACTGCTATTACTTCAAAAGGAATGTTGCAGTTGAAAGGCTTAACTAATTTGCAATCTGTTTACCTGTATAAAACAAATATTACCGGCACCGATTGGACAAATCTAAAAAATACATTTCCAAAAACAATGATAGATTCCGGAGGGTATATTGTACCATTATTAGAAAGTGATACAACAGAAGTAAAACCGCCGAAAGAAATTAAGAATTAGGAGTGAGCAAGAATTTTCTGATAAACGGCGATCAGAAGGGGGTAAACAATTATTTTCCGGAATAATATTGAGTAAATAAATTATATATGAGACCGAGTTTATAGGGATAAAATATTTTCTGATAATTGATGCATTTTTTTGATTTCCTTATAAAGCAGTTTATTCATATATTCAATTGTAAAAATTACTATATGAACAGGAGAACAGTTATTCGGAATGTTGTATTGGTTTCTGCGGGATCGGTGTTTTTGCCTTCTTGTTTTCAAAATAATAAGGCATCCTTTCCCCTTAAAAATATTTCAATTACCGGCGCACAGGAGAATATGCTGGCTGAACTGGCAGAAGCAATTATTCCCAGGACAAAAGATTTTATCGGGGCAAAGGATTTAAAAGCACATGAGTTTTTGTTAACCATGGTAGACGATTGTTTTAACCCTGAAGATCAAAAGAAATTTACTGATGGCCTGAAAGCTTTTGATAAACTTAGCCATGATAAATTCGGCCAGATATTTATCAGTTATACAGGAAAACAAAAAACGGAACTGTTGGGGGCATTAGAAGCTAAAAAAGATATTTCTGAAGAGGCATTAGGATTGTACTCCACCGTAAAGCGATATACTTTACAAAGTTTTACCTCATCCAAAGAGTATATGCTGGATATAAGAAAATATAAAATAGTTCCGGGCGGCAATTTCAAAGGTTGTGTGCCGGTAAAGAAAGCATGAGGAGAAAACATTGAATGTTATTGAATAAAAAGAGACAGGTCGACGTCTTTAATTTTTATAGAAAAGAATTCACAAAATGATTGATAATAAAAACAAAAACAGGGTTAAAAAATATTTTTAAAATATTCAATCAATATTTATGGGGGATAATAATATGTTTGATGCCATTGTAATTGGAAGTGGTATGAGTGGCGGCTGGGCGGCCAAGGAATTTTGTGAAAAAGGTTTGAAAACTTTACTACTGGAACGTGGTCGGGATGTAAAGCATTTAAAGGATTATCCCACTACTAATATGATGCCATGGGAATTTAAACACCGGGGGCAGGTTCCTTATGAAATTGCAAAAGACAATCCGGTAATCACACGATGCTATGCATTTAAAGAAGATGCTATGCATTTTTTTGTAAAGGATACAGAGCATCCATACATTCAGGAGAAACCATTTGACTGGATTCGGGGATACCAGGTGGGTGGAAAAAGCATCATGTGGGCAAGGCAAACACAACGCTGGAGTGATTTTGATTTTGAAGGACCGGCAAGAGATGGCTTTGCTGTTGACTGGCCAATCCGGTATAAAGACATTGCACCCTGGTATAGCTATGTAGAAAAATTTGCCGGCATCAGTGGTAATAAAGATGGCCTGGATGAATTACCTGACGGTGAATTTTTACCTTCCTGGGAGCTTAGCTGTGTGGAGAATCATTTTAAAGATGTAGTAGCAAAAAATTATAATGGCCGTCATGTTATCTATGCACGTTGTGCTCATTTAACGGAGCCGCAGCCTATACATATCGAGCAGGGAAGAGGACAATGCCAGGCAAGAAATTTATGTCAGCGGGGTTGCCCGTTCGGGGGGTATTACAATTCAAATTCAACCACAATTCCCTGGGCGGAAAAAACAGGCAACCTAACATTGCGTACACATGCCGTTGTTCACTCCATCATTTATGATGATGCAAAAGGCAAAGCTACCGGGGTAAGAATTATTGATGCTATTACAAAACAAACTACTGAATATTTTGCACCGGTAATTTTTGTAAATGCAGGCGCAATTAATACAAACCTGATTTTATTAAACTCGATTTCAAAACGTTTTCCCAATGGATTAGGAAATGATAATGGATTGTTGGGCAAGTATGTGGCGTTTCATAATTATCGGGCCAGGATTAATGCAACGTATGAAGGCTTTCTTGATTTTACCACAGAACAGAGCCGGGCGTCGGGTGCTTATATGCCCCGTTTCAGGAATGTACGCAAACAGGAAACGGATTTTTTACGTGGCTATGCCATGACGTTTAATGGTGGCCGATATTCATTTCCTTCTGCAAATGGTTTCGGAGCAGAATTGAAAAATAATCTGATGGAAACGCCGAAGCCGGGTCCATGGTATGTAGGATCGCAATGTATGGGTGAAACAATCCCTAAAGAATCCAACCATGTTGCGTTAGATCCGGATAAAAAAGATGAATGGGGAATGCCACTATTAAAAATTTCTGTAGATTATGATGACAATGATGAAAAGATGGTGAAAGATTTTATAGAACAGAGTACTGAAATGTTTACAAAAGCAGGGTTTACGGAAATAAATGCCAGTGACAGCAAACAAGCTCCCGGACTGGACATTCATGAAATGGGCGGGGTACGTATGGGGCATGATCCTAAAACTTCTCTGTTGAATGCATGGCATCAATTGCATACCTGCAAAAACGTATTTGTATCGGATGGAGCTTGTATGACATCCACATCAACACAGAATCCATCTTTAACCTATATGGCATTAACGGCAAGAGCCGCCAATCATGCAGTAGAACTCCTGAAGAAAAAAGAAGTATAACAGAGAATTTTAATAAGTAAAAAATATTTACAATGAAGTCTCAACTACTTGCCTGTTTATTGTTATTCAGTTTATTCTCTTTAGCACAATCAAACTCTGTTGGCGATTTTCAGCATCATACGGATATCGGGAATCCTAAAATAAAAGGAGAAGTAATCTATAATTCTAATGAGCAATCATATAACCTGAAAAGCGGAGGATATAATATCTGGTTTAACAGAGATGAATTTCAATATGCTTATAACAAGCTGAAAGGAGATTTTATTTTAACGGCCAATGTAAAATTATTGGGTGAAGGAAAAGATCCTCATCGAAAAATCGGATGGATGATACGGGCCGGTGAACAGGATGATGCGGCACACATGAGTGCTGTTCTGCATGGCGATGGATTAACGGTTTTGCAATGGCGGCGTTTACGTGGCGCTTATATGAGAGACCCACAGGATGAAATAGCATTTACTAAAAGAAATGTTCGGATTATACAGTTGGAAAGAATCGGTAAAACTTTCATCATGAGAGCAGCCAATCCCGGCGAGCCTTTACAGGAAGTTGGAAGAACGGATATGATTGATATGCCCGATGAAGTTTTCGGAGGAATATTTCTTTGCAGCCATAATCCTGATGTGCAGGAAGAAGGGATGGCATGGAATGTAAGAATTGAAAAAATAGTATCTGATAACTATAATGGTTATCGGGATGGTATTCTTGGCAGTAAGCTGGAATTATTAAATGTGTTTGATGGGAAAAGAATGGTTATTCACCAGGACTCAGGCAGGTTTGAGGCGCCCAACTGGATGCCCGATGGAAAGAAATTATTATTTAACCAGGGCGGTTCTATTTATACAATTCCAATTGAAGGTGGAACCAAGGAAAAATTAAATACCGGAGTTGCGAACAGAAATAATAATGACCATGTAATTTCTTTTGATGGAAAGGTGTTGGGCATCAGCAGTCAACGTGATGGAATGGCCGGTGGCGGTTCTACCGTTTATTATTTACCTCTGACAGGTGGCGATGCACAATTATTAACCGATAGCACACCTTCCTACCTGCATGGTTGGAATCCCAATGGTAAAGATGTAGTTTATACCGCACAACGTATAAGCAAAGGAGTTGCTTATAATATTTATAAAAAACCAATCAATAACGGGCCAGAAGTGCAATTAACATTTAATAAAACAGGATTAACAGATGGACCGGAATATTCACCCGATGGGAAATACATTTATTACAATGCTAACCAATCAGGCACCATGCAGGTATGGCGTATGAAGCCCGATGGAAGTGATCAGGAGCAAATCACTTTTGATGAATACAATAATTGGTTTCCGCACATTTCGCCAGATGGGAAATGGATGGTGATAATTTCATTTCCCGTAACTGTTGATCCCGGGGATCATCCTTTTTACAAAAGAGTTATGCTGCGATTGATGCCGGTAGGTGGGGGACCTTTAAAAGTAATCGCCTATTTGTACGGCGGGCAGGGTACCATCAATACACCAAGCTGGAGCCCCGATAGTAAACGCATTGCATTTGTAAGTAACAGCGGGTCCTTTACCAAATAAAAATTATCATTGAAAAAATTATTATTATGAAAAGACTTACAGGGCTTTTGCTTCTAATCCAATTCTTAATTAGTACTACTTTATTTGCCCAGCAATTTAAAGCGTTGCTGGTTACTAAAACTGCTGGCTGGCACCATGAGTCAATCAATGAAGGAGTTGCTGCTATCAAAGCGCTGGCCAGTAGAAATTTTTTTGATGTACAATGGCACCAGGAAGCAACCCCTATAAATGACAAGTATCTTGAAAATTTCCAGGTAATTATTTTTTTAAATACCACCGGCGATATTTTAAAAGATGATGAACAAAAAGCAGTAGAAAAATTTATTCAGTCAGGCAAAGGCTTTGTGGGCATACACAGTGCATCGGATACGGAATACGGATGGCCCTGGTACACAAAAATGGTGGGCAGAATGTTTCATATTCACCCGGTGATACAGACGGCAAAACTGAAACTTACTGACAATAAATTTCCCGGATTACAGGGGTTTGCCGATGAACCATTTTGGACTGATGAATGGTATGAATTTGATCCCGAAACAACAACCGGCCTAAATTATATTATGACCGTTGATGAATCCACCTATAATCCGGTTGTACAATGGGGCGAAAAAAAAGGCAAGGGTATGGGAAGCATGCATCCCATTGCCTGGTATCATGAGTATGATGGCGGACGTTCTTTTTATACTGCTTTGGGACATATGCCTGCTGATTATAGCGAGCCTGCATTTTTAAATCATATTTATGCAGGAATATTCTGGGCAGCTACCGGGAAAAAATAATTTGAACCAATAAAATAATTATGGCTTACACTGCTTCTGAAGAACGATATAGTAAGATGAAATATAACCGTTGTGGCAAAAGCGGTTTATTATTGCCGGCTATTTCATTAGGCCTATGGCACAACTTTGGAAATGTCGATGACTTCAGCAATATGCGACAAATTATTTTGCGGGCATTCGATCATGGTATCACCCATTTTGATCTTGCCAATAATTATGGCCCGCCTGCCGGAGAAGCAGAAATTAATTTTGGAAAAATATATAAACAGGATATGGCTGCTTACCGGGACGAACTGATTATTTCTTCCAAAGCAGGTTATTATATGTGGCCCGGTCCATATGGCGAATGGGGTTCAAGAAAATATTTACTCGCAAGTCTTGATCAGAGTTTGAAAAGATTAGGAGTGGAATATGTAGATATATTTTATTCTCACCGGCCTGACCCTGAAACAGCTTTGGAAGAAACTATGATGGCATTGGACTATGCTGTGCGAAGCGGTAAAGCATTGTATGTTGGAATTTCAAGTTATGATGCCGCACAAACAAAACAGGCGATTGATATTTTAAAAAGTCTGGGTACACCCTGTTTAATTCACCAGCCAAAGTATTCCATGTTTGTTCGCTGGGTAGAGGAAAAAAATACAGCACTAAATAAGAATTTATTGGATGTTGCAGGGGAAGAAGGAGTAGGCGCCATTGCATTTTCACCGTTGGCACAGGGATTACTTACTGATAAATATCTCAATGGTATTCCTGCTGAATCAAGAGTAGGAAGGGGACTAAGTAACGGCGCTATTCAGGAAAATGATATTTCTACTGAGACATTGAAAAAGGTAAGACAGTTGAATGAAATCGCAAAACAACGTAATCAATCCCCGGCACAAATGGCCATTGCATGGTTGCTGAAAGATAAAAGAATCACATCAGTACTAATTGGAGCTAGTTCTGTAGCTCAATTGGATAATAATATTGCAGCATTGGACAACCTGTCATTCTCACAGGATGAATTAATGGCAATTGAAAAAATACTGCAAACATGATGTCATCCAAACTTGTTTATTTATTCCTGAAATTTGCTTTTTTGATAAAACAGATACCCCTTCTTTTTTCACCGTTGTTAGTATTCTATCATCAGCAACCTGCTTCTATGATTCTTAGCCATCAACAACGGCCTTAAGCATTCCTGAAATTTAGTTGTTGCAGCAGATCAATAAATCCCTTAAAGTTTTTTATTTGAACACCATCAGCAGCCTAAAGCAAGTCAATACTCCAGGTGTAGTATTTATAAAAAAGCAAAAAACCACTGCTACAGCAGTGATTTTCTTTTTTAAGAAGAATATGATCAGAAAGGTTTCTTGTTACCACTCAGATCAAACCTTGACAATAAAATTTTATCTCCTTTCATAGTTTCGCTCAGGTAAATAATATATTTATCCATTTGCAGTTTGTTTTTGTCAGGCATCAGGTAAAATTTCCTGTTCTCATCTTCACCCAATGTTTTAAAATCGCTGGCTTTACCATTCACGGGATCAATAACCCCAAACTGAACGGAATACAGCGGCGTAAATGTGGTGGTAGCCGTCGTGGTCGTAGTACCGGTAGCAAAATTATAGTCGTTGTCAAAGTCAGTGTCCTTGTCAATAGCTTTGCAGAGGTGAATCATCCAGTTGATATATTTTCCATCGGGAGATTCTAATAACAGAGAATAAGCGGGAACCATATCCGGGGTAATGCCGCTGCTGAACATACCAAAATATTTTTTCTGATCCAGTTCCACGCCATAATTGCGCAGGTATTTACCATTGGCATCAAACTGCAGCAGAAATAAGCCCTTATATAATCTTGTTCCTTTATTTTTTCCCATTGCATCCAGTTTAAAATCCTGGCCGGTGATAAAAATATTATTGCCGGCAACTACACCAACTGCTGTTGTAATAAAACGCTTACCGTCGAATTCAATAGACTTCTTCTGGCCTTCGGGTTTCACATTAGATTTATTGATATCATCAATTGTGGGAGAGGTTATGAATCCCAGTTTGCCTTCATTTACTTTTGCCACCTGGAAATTGCTGTACTTCATATCATCCAGCCGGCCGTCAATTTCATCTTGTGTTACCTGGGCAGATTCACCACTGATCTTCAAAGCGCCGAGTAAGCCTCCTTTCTTTGACTCGCCTTCTTCATCTGATGTGTTGGCAATGATTGCTCCTTTGAATATTTCATTATAATGTTTGTCTTTCCCAATACCGGGGCCGTATAAATAAACAGCTCCTTCTTTCATGAAAGCTCCCAAAACCCGCCAGCCGATTACGGGCACTTCAAACTCAAATTTTTCTTTTAATGTTCCGTCCGGGCTATAGCGGAAATAAGAATAGAGTTTTGGATTACCTTCCACTTTACCCATACCGGCACCACCCTGTGGAGCAAAGATCAATATCCAGTCTCTTGGTGTATCATCAATACTGGCATCATCATCATCTGCCAATGGTTCGGAGAAAACCGGAGCTTTGGCAAAAGGAAACTCAAACTCATCTTTTTTGGTAATGTTCACCTGCTGATCCACATGGATCACCTGGTATTTTAAAAATGACCTGGCCACGTCATTGCCTTCCCTGAGTCCGGCAACAACCAGCATATATCCTGCGGGGTCGTTATCATAATATCCGCCGCGGAACATATACCTTGCGCCGCTAGCTTCGTCCTTGGGTTTTACTTTATCACCCAGTTTTACTTTTTTGGCATAGCCACCCCGGAACCAGCTCCATTTATAGCTGATAATTTTTTCCCGGAACACCATTTCGCCTTTGAGATTGCTGCGTACAAATAAACTCCGGCTCTCATAAGTTTCGCCTTTAAATTTAAACCACTTGTATTTCTTTTTTACTTTTTCTATTTCCTCTTCTTCCTTCACTGTGTTTTTCAGGTTCAGGTCCTTGTCGTAAGTGTAGGTTTCAGTAATCACCTTTTTGTCGGTCGACTTTAATACATAAATCATGTCGAAAGTGCCGGCAGCCTCATTTTTTTCTACGGCGCCGAGAAACCCTTTCCGGGCCTTACGGGAAATATCATAATTTTTTTCCAGCACGTCCATCATTTGGGCAACCGCAGTTGCTGAAATGATGGTAAGCAACATTAGTAGAAGAGTAGTTTTGGGGATATGCATAAAAAATAATTTTAACAAACTTAAGTTTTGAGAAAACCTGAAACAATACTCCCGATGTAGTATTTTAATACAAGGTAAGGCTCCATAAATTCGTGTCGTAAGTGCAGTGAACTAAGACAGAATAAACCCGCCGATTGAACACCAACGGCGTAAATATTTTCTAATGCACATCGAAATGTATCAATATTAATTTATCATAGGGTTTACTTTGTGTATCTTCATAATCCGCTTGAATCTTATATTTTGAATATGCGGGATTGTAGCGATATTGAGGAAAATCCATTTTGCCGAATTTATCTATAATCTGATTGATAGGCGTGTTTGGGTTAATACCATAAGGCATAGGAAAACCGCCTGAGCAAGGAGTTGTTATTCCGTAAAAATCAGAGAATTTATCTAAGACCATGTAATAATGGATAGCATAAATTGTTGCTCCTTTACCTTTTCCTAAAAACCGGATAACAATTCCCGCATCTTTCCAAACCATATTATAACTGACTCCGTCCATTTTCTTTTCGCCTTTTCCAGGAATGGATGCCATAAATTTTGCAACATTTAAGTCAGAAAATTCCTTTCCAGGCAAATCAATGATCCCGCTGTTATCTTTTACGTCCGGAATAGTATCAGTATTCGCTGTGGTAATGAAAAGACTTTTTTGATTTTGATCATTTCGTGAAAGGAAAAGGATATTCTTTCCATTATAAGTAATGGTATTTTCTTCTTTTGCCTGGATAGGAAAAGTATTTTTTAGTTCTTTCACTATATTCTCATAATCCTTATCATTGTCAATTATGCATAGAAAACTCATGACCCTTCCTTTTTGGACTGCGATATAGATCTTTGAGATAGAATATTCCGCTGTTGTAAATGACCGGGGTTTCTTAAGGGTATAGATATTAAGATCCGATCCGGGTTTGAAGAAATCCAGCGTGGAATAATCCGGCAATGAAAGAAAGGTTAATCCGATAAATTCTTTTTTTTCATCTACTTCTTTTAACTGTGCAAAAGAAGTGGTAAACGAAAGCAGCAATACTACTGCAATGAAAAAATTAAGGATGGCTTTTTGCATGATACATTGTTTGAAACGAAACTATTTTTTTTGAAAAGCCAAAACAATACTCCCGATGTAGTATTTATTTAAAACAGGGCATTCTTAAAATCCAGCATTCACTGATTCTAATAATACTCTATCTTTCGTTCAATAATTTTCGAATTCGAAACAAGAATGCCATTGTCACCCATAGGAAAAGTGGATTTGCTGGTATAATTGGAATGACTATCATAAACATATTCAAACTTTGTTGACCGCTTAGACTTATAATATACGTCGTCAGAGTTTTTCAGAATCACATTTCCCCGTAGGTCATATTGAATAGACGTAACTGAAAACACATGATAATCTTCATCGCCTTTTATAATAATTTTCTCCTGATAGTTATCCGTTATTATCTGTTTTTTTCCATCATACACATAGGCATGCAATTTGCCAAATCCGGATATTAATTTTTCTTCTAAAACAACATTGGTGTCTTTATCATAACTGATTTTTTCCTTATGGTTAAGTGTTTTTCCATTATTATCCACTGTTTCCATTAAATATTCTCTGCGACCCAGAAAAGTATAATTGTAAATAAACACTTTTTCAACTTTACCTGTGTTGTCGTATTGGATTTCTTTAACCAGATAATCGGCCTCGTTATACTCGTAAGTTGTTTTTCCTATTAAATTATGGTTACTATTGAAATAAGTCATCTCAGACATCATTCCAGGTTTGATATATTTATATTCCCAGCTTTGATCGATCTTTCCAGTTGATGTATACCAAATCGTAGTGGTAATATTCCCATATTTATCAAAATTGCTAAGGATGTTCTCACTGTTATTAATTGTCATTTTATCTTTCACTATATTACTATTTTTCTCAGCAACAGTGTATGTGAGTTCCCGTATAGATTTCACTTTGTCTTTCAGGTTCATTTTTTGAGCATCAGTCTGGTAGTATTGCTTTTCCACCAGGTTTGCTGAATTTTTTAAACGGGGATCATTATTATTGTTGCGATCCCTCTGTGCATTGGTTGAAACAGGAAGACTTGAAATAACAATAAGTAATGCGATTAATTGTTTCATAATGTAATTTTTACCCCACGAAACTATTTTCTTTAAAAGGGCAAAACAATACTCCCGGTGTAGTATTTATTTAAAGCTCTCCATTCGGTCATTCAGCTTGGAAAATCGTATCAGTAATATGCAATTGTTCTTTCAACTACCTGCAACTGTTATCAGTTAAAAAATTTATTCTATTTGGTTATAAAAATAGACGTCGCCGTTGAGTGTCGGCTTAAATCCGAACTAATATAGGTTGCAATTCCATTTTTCCAGTACGTAGCTGTTGATACATATTCTCTGAGTTTATCCACTGATCCGGCTATATACACATCGGTTCCGTCAACAACTATAGAATTTGCAACAGCATTTCCAGT
>JAHEZE010000093.1 GCA_023251235.1 Sphingobacteriales bacterium
GCACAATAACCTTACACTAATAGTAAGTCCAATTATCTATGCTTATCTCACCCAAGGCTGGCTATGGTCAATTCGGTCAAAATGGAAAAGAAAATTCAGCAAGAAATTTTATTTAAAAGCCGATACAAATTATCATCTAACTGAATTCCGGTTTTTTAATAAGGAAGAAGAAGAAATCAAACTATAGGGTATTATAGTATTCAATTCTTGTAAGGTAAAATTCATAATTGTTCAGGGAATTTATAGAACAATGGCCTGAGGCTGCTATTGAAGATTAAAAATATGGTTACAAAAAGCTGATCCCGGCGCCCAAAGATGTAATAAAATATTAAGCTCCCTTCCTAATTATTCTTAGATTTGTTTACTACTTGTTTTTTAAAATCCCACAACAGACTATCACCATGAAAAGAATTTTACTTTTCTCATTTATCAGCTTTATGATGAATGAGAGCTTTGGTCAATTAGAATTCAGAAATTCTAATGTGGGGAGACTCATTAACCTTGAAGATTTAAACGGGCATTCCCTTTTAAAAAAATATGATCCGGCCATATCGGGCTCGCCATTTATTAATGACGAATGGGTACCTGCAAAAATTACACTTGCAAAAGGAAAAGTAATCGGGCCGTTGCCAGTAAAATTAAACATTGAAAGCAGTGAGTTGTATTTTCTTGATAGCACAGGCAGGGAATTGATTGCAGCAGAAGGGTTAGTAAAAAAAGTGGATTGCCTGACCTATTATTCAAAAGATAGTACAAGGTATGTTTTCAAGAACGGTTATCCCGATATTGATAAGCAAAATGAAAATTACTATTACCAGGTATTTACAGAAGGTAAAATTGAATTACTTGCAAAAAAATTTAAATATATCAGCACAACAAAGGATGCATTTACTGGTGAAATTTCAAAAGATTTCGTAGAGGGTGGCATGGTGTTGTATATATATTCAAACTATTTTATGCAAGCTTTTCATCCCACTAAAAGCTTTGTTCTCTCCCTTTTGAAAGATAAGGAACAGGCTGTAAATATTTTTATTGCTACAAATAAAATTAATTTCAAAAAAAATACTGATTTGATCAAACTGTTCAATTATTATAATGGATTGGAATAATAAAAATTAATCAACTGCTTCCTTACTTACATTCAGATCAGCTTCGCTCTGTTTGGAATAAAAAGCATTAAGGAGAACAAGGTTGTAAGGCATCTCAGTTTTTCGCAATCACTTTGGCAAATGCCAGATATGATATATAACAAAAAGCCGCCCTTTTGAGGCGGCCTGTTGTTAATGTAATGAACATCTAAAAAATAATCATTACCAATTCGTATTCTTTACAGGTGCACTATCATCTGAAGGAGTGTTCTTATCTATTTCATCAGCTGGAACATCCCAATAATCCATATAATTGTAATCAATAGTTGCATTGGTATAAACATTTCCCCCAAATAGAAGTGTGCAACCATACCTGCCACCACCATTTGCAATAGAGTAAGTCCAACCCCACCTGCGTATATCATAATAAGAAAGTCCGCGAAAAGCAAGTGCAGCTAATCTTTCCATTGTTAACTCATTCAACGCCTGGCTTGTTGTTAAAGGAGAACCGGATAAAGCTGGAACACCAGCTCCCTGGTAGGCTCTTACCTGATCTATCAGGGTTAATGCAGCCGGAATAGTTCCTGTTCTTATATTAGCTTCCGCAAGCATTAGTTGGTTTTCCTCATAAGTTGGCCCAATATAAATTTCCAGTTTACCAACCTGGCGGGTACCTAAAATTGGAATACCGGTTAAACCTGCGGTAACTCCATCCAGCAAACTATATCTTGTAGAATTGGTATTAGCATCTCCAAAGAAAGTTCCGTTAGCTGTTGTAAAGTTTGCACGTCTTGCATCTCCCGGTTTAAATTGTTGCACTAATCTTTCGCCTAACTTATAAGTAGTTGTTTGATTGCTGGCTGCCAACATACTTGCTACTGAACCCCAGTTAGGATGAAAGAAAGAATATGAGGCTGAAGTTCTTCCTGTAAATACATAATCGCCTTGTTTTACTCCATTATTACATAATGAAATAACTTGTTGCCAGTCGGCAGTTGACATTGCCGGAATGCTTGCCTTGTTAATTGTTGCTGCGGTGTTACCATTTACAAAAGGAGCAAGGTGGTTTAATAGAATATTACGTGCCAGCATTGTATTAATAGTGTGGATCCATTGAGTAGAAGACAAAGGTAAGCCAAGCCCTACCTGGCATTGCTGTGGAATTAATTCTGAAATCATTACACTGTAGTCTCCCGGGTTTGAAATAGCATTAAGCGTGGTAGATGCAAGATTCAAATTTTTATTAGACTCGGCAATAATATCAGATTGTTTTTCAAATTTACTGACAATTATACTAGACTGATCTACTATTAAACCTGCGTAATATATAGTACCAATTTGTGCATAAGCGAATCCTTTCCACCAATAGCACCAGGCTTTAACAGTATTAGCTTTATCAGCGCTCAATGGGATGCTTCCTAAAACTTCTAAGGTCTGGTTACAGGCATTAATCATAGCATACATATTTACCCATTCATAATACAGAGCATTGTTACCATTTGATGTTGCTGCTGAAGTATTGAATGATCTGATGATGCCCAAAGCCTGCGGGGAAGGATTAGTAAATGTTGTTGTCCCGGGATTAGCAGGATCAGCTACAAACTTATCCGGTACGCCCATGGTTGTTGTTTGGTTATTTGAACCCTGTCCACCACCTATCGCATCGCCCATTAATTCATGATAGCCCCAGGGTAATGAAAAGTAGCTGTCACCTAACCACCCGTCACCATAATTTAAGCCATTCCAATAGATACCGCCTTTTGCATAAGCCGCAATACCGGATTCTGAATTTACGTTGACACCAAAAGTAGGGTCGTTGGGGTTCTGCACTTCCAATTTCTTCTTACAGGAACTGGAAAGAAGCATCAGCAGGGAAACCACCGCAAGGAAATATAAATTATACCTCCTGAGTTGTTTATTTAAGTTTAATTGTATTTTTTTCATTATAGTAAAAATTTAAGATTCACAAATTAAAAACCAAGGTTTAATGTAGCCTGGAATGTCTTGAAGTTAGGAATAGTACTGTGGTCAATACCCCTGTCAAAAGCTGAATTAGATGCACCTGAACTAATTTCAGGATCCATACCTCCATATTTTGTAAAGGTCAACAAGTTCCTGCCACTTAATACCAATTGGCATTTTTTCAACCATTCTTTCTTTGTGAATCGTGAAAAATCAACCCCTAAAGAAACATTCCTTAATCTTACAAAAGAAGCATCATGAAAGAAAAAATCTTTTGTAACGTTATTACCTACGCCCCTTGCTGTATTACCAAGTGCATAATAAGCGGAAGCATAATAGGCAGTCCATGCACCGGTTTCTCCGTTAATGGTAACAGGTTTCATAAAATCACCGCTGATACCATCACGGTACAGCCATTCATTGGTTTGGTTATAAAGATGCGAACCGCTTATCCAATCAAACTGGAAACCAAAGGAAATGGTATTCTTCCAGTTGAAACTATTAATAAATGATGAGGTTAACTTGGGGTTAGGATCTCCTAAAGATTCTGCCTCGTCAGAGAAAAAGATTGCCTTGGTATTTTTATTAACGACTCCTCCATTCACTAATTCATAGTTCCCCTGATTAGCAGGATCTATAAATGGAGTTTTATCTGATCTTAATTGCGAAACACTGGTTAATGCTTTATATCCATAAATTTCTCCAATCTTTCTTCCTGCTGCAAGCACTAAACCTGTGCTACCAGCATAACTTCCAAGAGGTATATCACCGCCTGCAACACTTACAATCGTTGAAGTTTGATGTCCGAAGTTAGTTGTGATATCCCATGTTAAATTCTTAGAAGAATAAACCGGAATATTTATTCCAAGTTGCCAACCATCAGATTTCAATGCAATTGCATTGGTGAGCAATTGGGTTGCCCCTGTTGAAGGTGGTACGTTTTGAGTAAAGATAGCATTATCAGTATTCCTGTTCCACCAGGTAAAAGAAACATTCGCGGTTTTTAACCAATTACTTTTGCCTATACTAAATCCTAAATCAGTACCCACTTCGGTTTCTGAAGAAACTTCCACATTAAGATTTGGATTTCTGGCAGCAGTTTGATTGGTGTAAGTAACCTCATTGCCGGTAGGCTGTAAATTAAGAACCGGATATCTGTCAAACGGACCAGGTTGAATACCTGCTTTACCGTAGGCAGCTCTGATCTTAAATGTTGAAACTGTATTACGAACGCCTTGCCAGAAGTTGAATGAATGTAAATTTACATACCCGTTGTAATGCGGGAAGGTGAAAGGTTTGGAACCAGCGCCGAAAGCAGAAGAATAGTCAGTTCTGAATCCTCCTGTCACGCCACCGTAGTTTCCAAAATCAAATCGTTGATCAACCAAATAGCCATAAGTAACAAATGGTTGAACAAAATCCACAGAAACGTGCTGGGCCTGAGTAGAAGTCATGGTAAACGGAGGATTTAAAGGTAAAGTCTGTCCCCATGTATCAAATTCTTTATACTCGTTTTTACGGTAATCCCATGATACCTGCGTAGTTGTTTGTACCGGGAAATGAATATTGAAATCCTTTTCAAAATCAGTTTTCACTATTGCGCTGGCAAAAAAGTTTTGTTTTGTATTGTTATATTGCCAGTTATCAACCTCACCGGTTTCATCGGGACCATACCAATTTGTCCATGATCCCTGATCTTCAGTATTGGCATTTAAGGATTGATTATAAAAGGTCCATATATCATTTTCATTTTTAAAAGTCATTCCATATCGTGCATCTAAAGAAAGAAATTTATTAACCTTATAAGTGGCTTCAAAATTTTGCATGATATCATAGCGCTTGCTGAGGCCTCTGGCATATTCTAATCTGTAGAAAGGATTGAAGGCATTTACACTTGCAAAACTGGCCCTTTGATAGGAAGCATAATGCCCACCAGTAATAGTATCCTCTAAACTAAAGAATGGCGAAGTATTTAAAAATCCATACACACCTCCAACGTAGGCGTTATTTGTACCTAATCCAAACCCACCACCACCCGGCGCTCCAATGTTTGGATGTAATGTATTTTTGGTATAAGCTAAATTAGTGATAGAACGAAGTGTAAAATTTTTAAATACCTCCATTCCTAAATTTAATGTAATATTTGTTTTATCTAAGTATCCATTATGTTTCAGAAGTGCAGAATTCGTTCTGTTATTGGAAACGGCAAAATTATAATCCACTTTGTCATTACCGCCACTTATGCTAATAGATTGATTTGTTGATGGAGCTTTTTGAAAAACCTGAGCAAAATGATCATAAAATTTAAGATTCCCGGAATAAGGCTGGTCGTTCTTGTTACGGGGATCAAGAATTCCATAACGGGTAAAACTGGATGTTCCACCCGGAGTAGGAGTGGCTAATCCGGGAATATCAGTTCCATATCTGTAAGCAAGAGAATTTGAACCTAAAATTATTCCAAGGTCAGGATCAATTTGAATTGGACTACCTGCGGTATATCCTAAGCCTGCATTTGAACCTGCATAGACAATATTTCCGCTGCCGTCAGTTAAGTAAGGATGCAAACTCGCTTTATTAAAATCGCCTGAATTTATATATGTATTGATTGCGTAACTCGAAGAAACATTAATATTGAGTTTCCCTTTCTGTCCTTTTTTAGTAAAGATTTGAATTACACCATTTGCACCCTGCGCACCATAAAGGGCTGCAGAAGCAGCTCCTTGTACTACTTCTACACGTTCTACCTGTCCAAGATCAAGTGTGTTTAAATTTTCAAATGGAATCTCAATACCATCCAACAACACTAATGGCCTTGTACCTCCCTGAACTGTATTAATACCTCTTAATACAATATTTACTTTATCACCAGGATTACCGGATACAGAAGAAATTTGAGCACCGGGAATTTTACCGATGAGTGCCTGATCAATCGTAGCAGTCGGTATTATTGGTAACTTATCTCCGGAAATAGATTCTACAGCAATACCAAGCTTTCTTTTACTTGTTGCTGTACCTGTACCGGTAACAACCACCTCGCTCATGCCTTTTATGTCAGTAACCAGAGCCACTGACATATTAGCAATTCCCGCCACCTCCAGTGATTCATAACCAATAGCACTGATGACTATGGTTGCATTTTTCTTTACGTTGATTTTGAAGACACCGTTAGAGTTAGCAGTTACGCCGTTCTTAGTGCCTTTTTCGCGTACAGAAGCGTTCGGGATTCCCTGCCCATTGGCATCAGTTATCCTTCCTGAAGATTCTGTTGTCTGAGCAAATCCTGTATAAGAGAGAAATAACAGGAAGCTTAGACAAAGTCCAAAAAGTTTTCTCATGTAAGTAATTTTTTGATTTTAAAAAATGGGAACTGTCTTGCAGTTATTTTATATCCCCCGACAATGTTAAAACAAAAATACCATGTACAATGCTGCTTTGCCATTTAAAATAAATTCTTGCCTTTAATCAATTTTTTGAAAACTTTAATTTTACCGGATCAGATACAAGAATTTTCAAAGTAGCAAAAACCTGATTATTTTATCTCTATTTTGACCTGTTGGTGAATTTTATTGTTTTTTTCATTAAGTCAGTTTTTGTGTCAATTTATTTCAGAACGAAGTACTTTCAAAACAAAAGAGGCTGTTATTATAACACGGCCTCTTATATAAAAAAAATTTTGATTTATTGATCCCAAAAAACTTTGTTCTGCAAATCTGCTGATTTCTGACCCGGGCAGTTGGGATTCAGATCAATTTCAGATTGTGGATAAAACAAAGTATGTGGTACCGCTGATACTGAATTGATAACATTGCTGGGAACTGATAGTGCCGGATAACCTGTTCTTCTCCAATCCGTCCATGGTTCTACTGAAACACCAAATAATGCGATATATTTTTCCTCAATTATTTGCTGAAGCTTCTGTGCATTGCTACCGGTTAATGTACCGTTAAGAGCTTTGTATTTCGCTAAATCCTCAGCAGATACTCCAGCCTCTTGCATTGATGCGGTAATTCCATCAGTAAAAAATTGCTGAGCATTTCCCGGTGCACCCATTAATGCAGCCTCAGCCCGAATAAAATTATACTCGGCAAAAGATATCATACGCTGAGGGGCTGCCCCGCTGTATACAGCCGAATTGGTCCCTACTGCAGCAGTCGTAACTGCTCCACGTAAAAAAGTATGAATGCGACTGTAATTATTGTTTGGAGCAGCCGGCAGAGAGGTAGCCGATACCCCAATATAATTTGGAGCGAAATTTACAATAGTACCAGAAGCAGCTCCACTTCCGGTAAGTGCATTACTTATTGTTACATCAGTCGCCGTCAATGCAGTTACGATTGTTCCTGCTGGTATATTATTACCAGAAACACCAACATTAACAACAACTCCGGTAGTAGATGGAAATTTTAATACTGTTCCGGAAGTGGTTGCATTTGTTGTAAGATTAATAGGAATGAATCCTGTAACCAATGGAAAAGAAGAAAAATAAAATGCTCTGCGTGGATCACTTTTTGCATTCATAATACCGAGCATTTTTGCATCTGCAAAAAGATAATTCGGCCGGCTTACTTCAAATGCTGAAATGGGGCTACGCTGATTGGCAACATCAAAAAACAGATGTTGGAAATTATCAGCATTGGAAGCCATGAAAGTAATACCTGCGGTATTAACCAGGGCTGTGATCTGTGCTACACAAAAAGCCGGATCTTTTTTACTGTAATGAAGTAATAATCTTAACTTAAGTGTGTTTGCTAATTTAATCCAGAAAGGCCTTGCTGTAGCAAAAGTTCCATTGGTATAAAAAGTAGAATTAGTACCAGGTGAAAGTATACTTGTTGTTGCACTGACATCATTAATAGCTTCTGTCAGGAGGCTGATAAGTTTTGGATAGATAGCATCATCATCATCATAATGCGGTTGAGTATTCAAATCCAGTTGTTGCGCTTCTGAATAGGGCACATCACCCCAGGTATCCACAACCAATGAAAATTCGTAGGCTTTAAGAATTTTAGCAACTCCGGCATAATGCGGACTTCCTGCGGCGGTTGCCTGATTAATAACAAGTTCAAGATCGCTTAAAGTAGTAGCAAAAATACTTGACCATACATTATTCTCATCGCTCCCGGTAATATTGTAGCGTCCGTATTCATAAGTCTGGTTCGGCTGCGAAGCCTGGCCCGACATCATCTGCATAATCTGAGTAGTGTACCGGAACAAATCGCTACCCGCTTCAAATCCAAGGTTAACTTCTGCAGAAGTTAAAAGCTGAGGATACAAATTAAATGAAGATGGAAGTGCATCCGGATTTTTATTGATATCAAGCTGCTGCTTACAGGATCCAACAATAAGAATTCCTGAAAGAATCATGATTATTTTAAAATTTCTAAGTTTCATAATTATTTATTTTTTAAATTAAAAGCTGAGTCTCAGAGATACGCCCATGCTGCGGGTTTGTGGTAAAGCATTAAATTCCAACCCTTGTGCATTACTGATGCCCAATGCATTTTGCTCAGGATCCAGATGCGGATAATTGGGTGCCCGCAAATAAAGATTGCGGCCAAACACCGCAAACTCTGCGTTGCCAAATGGTGTTCTGTTCAATAAGGATGAGGGCAAATTATAAGAAACCGATGCCTCACGAATACGGAACCATGTTGTGTTATAAATATAACCTTCTGCAGCGGCATATTTGCCGCTATTGCCATAATAATCCTGAGCGGATACATAGGTGGTATTAGGTGAACCATTTGCATAAACCGCATCAAACAAATACGGTTTTTGCAAAACTCCACTTGCATCATATCTTGGAAATTCAGCTGTTTCTTTAGTTACACCGTTTCGTTGGAGGTCAGCAACATTCCGGCTGTACAAATCACCTCCTTTTTTATAGTCAATTAAGAAAGAAAAAGAAAATGCATTATAAGTAAATGTATTTGTAACTCCTGCCGACCATTTGGGATTTGGGTTCCCTATCTTCTGAACCCCGCTCGTAATTAATGGTAAGCCATTTGCTCCTACTATTATCTTTCCTGTTTTAGCATCTCTCTGGTAAGCGTTACCATATATCTGGCCATATTCATCTCCAACTACCAACCGGATATTTGGCGTAACAAACCCCCCCAGAAATATATTAGTTACCCCAACATCAAGTTTATTAACATTGCTCTTGAAATCTGTGTAACTGATATTAATATCCCAGCTGAATGATTTTGATTTAATTGGGGTAGCTCTAACACTAAGTTCATTACCGATGTTACGTAGATTACCTGCATTCCTCGTAATTGATCCGATTCCAGATGTATTAGAAACCGGAACTGAAAAAATAAGTTCTCTTGAAGACTGCCAATAATGGGTAGCTTCTATGTTTAACCTGTTTTTAAAGAGAGCTAATTCAATAGCAAATTCCTTGTTGTTAGTAAACTCAGGTTTCAGATTAGCATTTCCGGCTGCATTGCTTAAAGAAAATCCCTGGATTCCATTGAAGGGAAAACTAATAGTTGGACCGAAACCATCAGCTGAGCCTGCTCCTCCAAAATAAGAATCAGTTGCGTAAATAAAATCTCCGGCTTTACCTACAGATGCATAATTGCCTCTTATCTTAATATTCTCAATTACTTTATTTCTCAGGTGCGGAAACAATTCAGTAAAATTAACAGACCCTCCAAAACCATTATATAAATATGAGTTTTTGCCTATTTTAAAAGTAGAAGACCAGTCATTTCTCAAGGTAACATTGAAGCTTGCAATACTTTTATAGTTTATAGTAAAATCTCCATACAATCCAATTAATCTCGTTTTGCTTGAACCAAAAGAAGGGGATGGAGTAAAAGTAGTTGTGTTGCTGAGTTGTTCAAAATCACGAACAATTATTCCCTTGCCATCCAACTGTGCAGCATTAACATAAGTTTGCACGAATTCTGTTCCAACAATAGCAACTCCACTGAAATTTTTTATCTTTTTAGTGGCCGTCAGATATCCATTGGAGCTCAGGTTTCGGTAATTGTTCCGTACTTCCCTGATACCCCCCACTGCATTTGCCGTTGTATTGGAACCTCCACGGGCACCTATCTGATCATACCCATGACGGAAGGTTGAATACAAATCTGAACCTATTTTATAATCTGCCTGTAACCACCTGGCGAGTTTAAAATTAAAAGAAATGTTTCCGATGAAACGATTGATTTCATCATTAAATCTATTGTGCTTAATTGTCCAGTAGGGATTGTCTTCACCTAATGGATAACGCTGGTTGCCAACTGCATCTTCCCAGGCCAAACCAGTTAAATCATAGCTGCGGGGTGTGATCCAACCTCGAAAAAGAGGATTACTGAGTTGGTTACCCTGCTGAGTTCTTCTTGATTTGTTATTTGAATAATTAGCGCTGGCAGTAATGGTCAGGTAATTATTTATTTTAGAACTTGTATTCAAAGAAAAATTATGCCGGTTCAGAACATTATTATTCAATACGCCTGTGTTTTTTAAATATCCGTAAGAAAACCTGAAAGTGTTTTTATCTGTACCGCCTGAAAAAGAAATATTGTTCTGCCAGTTATAACCATTCTTAAAAATATCTTTAACGTTAGTGGGATATGCCGCTAAAGGAGCCGACCTGTCAACAAGATTTGTTGCAGGATTATACTGATTCACTATTTGGCCGGTAATAAGTGGCCCCCATGATGATTGGCCTACAGCAGAAAAAACACCATTATTACCTTCTGCATATTGATCTTGATATTCAGGTAAGCGGTTTACTTGTTCAATTCCATAACTGGTAAAGTATTGGATAGAACTTTTTTGTCCTGCTTTTCCCTTTTTTGTTGTTATAACTATCACGCCGTTTGATGCTCTTGAACCATAAAGTACTGCTGCGGAAGGTCCTTTCAATACGCTTATACTTTCGATATCCTCCTGATTTATGTCAATAGCCCTGTTGGAGACAGAAGGTCCATTTTGAAGAGGACTTCCACCACCGCCGTTATCAATAGGAATTCCATCGATTACAAATAAAGGTTGATTTGAACCCGTGAAAGTTGTATAGCCACGAATGATAATGCTTGATCCGGTAAATGAACCACCACTTCCGGAAACTCTTACCCCCGGAATCTTTGCAGCCAGCGCATTTGTAATATTAGTAGTGTGACCCTTGGTTAGTTCTGCAGAGCTCAGCTGTGTAACACCATAGCCAAGAGTTTTTTTATCTTTTTTAATACCAAAAGCAGTGACCACAACTTCAGACATGATTTTGTCTTCAGCACTTAATATAACATTAAGAACGGTTTGGGATCCGATTGCTTTTTCTACGGCAGCCATATCAACCGTTGAAATAATCAATGCTTTTGCACTGGATGGAACTGTAAGGGAATAAGTTCCATCTGCTTTTGTTATTGTACCGGTTGTAGTACCCTTAACCACTACTGAGGCATTTTGTAAAGGATTACCTTTATCGTCAGTTACCTTTCCGGTAATGGTTTTTTGAGCCAAAACAGTTTGTGCTAACAGAATAAAAATTCCTGCAAGCAAGAGCAGTCGTTTTCTCATGTGTTTTAGTTTTGTGATAGAAATGAAGTTACCAAATATAGGACTTATGGAAAAAGAATCAACAATGTTATGACAAAAAAAACCGCACATCCTGCTGCACGGCCTTCTAAAAAATAAAACCTATCTCCCATAAAATTTTTAGACCCTTTTAAGTACGATCCCTACTCCCTAAATATATTAATATATACTGAGCCAGGGTAACTACAGCGGCTAATGCAGCTACTACATAAGTCATTGCTGCCCATTTTAGAGCATCCTTTGCTTTAGGATATTCCTGGGAATTAGTAACGTTGGTACTGTTCAACCAGGTCAGTGCCCTTCTACTTGCATCAAATTCTACAGGTAATGTAATTAAACTGAATAATACAGTTACAGCCATCAGTGCAATCCCGATGAGCAAAAGAGTTGTATTCCCTGATGCGGCCATTATTACCCCAATCAGTAAGACAATATTTACAAGATTTGAACTTAGCCTAACTATAGGAACCAGTCGGGAACGCATCATTAACCAACTATAGGCGGCAGCATGCTGAACAGCATGGCCACATTCATGGGCAGCTACAGCAGCCGAAGAAATATTGTTTCCATTAAATACCTCAGGACTAAGATTCACTGTCTTATTCATCGGATCATAGTGATCAGAAAGAAATCCCTGAGATAATAGCACCTGAACATCATAGATTC
>JAHEZE010000094.1 GCA_023251235.1 Sphingobacteriales bacterium
ATAATTGAACCCGCTTATACTTAGGCACTAATGATTTCATCACCAACCAGGCAATAAGATATGCAACTGCGCAGAATACGAACATAATGCTGTAGCCGGTTTCAATATGTCCCAATGTTTTGTAATGATCGAATAATGCGCCTGCACTTTTTGTTACTAAAACTCCGCCAATACCACCAGCCATACCACCAATACCAACTACTGAGGCAACCGCTTTTTTGGGAAACATATCAGAAACCGTAGTATATAAATTGGCACTCCATGCCTGATGAGCCGATGCTCCAATACCAATTAGCAGAACCGGCAGCCAATAACTAATATTTCCCAACGGTTGAGTTGCCAAAACAACCAATGGAATTATCGCAACAAGCAGCATTGCTTTCATTCTTCCATCATAAGGCAGATATCCCTTTCTTATAAAATGTGTCGGGAACCATCCTCCGCCAATACTGCCAAACATTGTTAAACTATATAAAACTGACAAAGGCAATATGATTTGGGTACCCGTCATCTGGTATTGATCTTTCAGGTAAGCAGGCAGCCAGAATAAAAAAAACCACCACACTCCATCAGTTAAAAATTTTCCGAGTGTGAAAGCCCATGTTTGTTTATAAGCCAATAATTTCTGCCAGGAAATTTTTCCATTTGTTATTTCATCAATCTTTTCATCATGATCGCTATTGATATATGCTAATTCTGCAGCTGATAGTTTATTTTGTTTTTCGGGTTTTTCATAAAACATAAACCAGAAAAACAACCATAGCAAACCAATGGCCCCAATAATAAAAAAAGCAGTTTCCCAGCCCCAGTAATCAGCAATCCAAGGAACAGTAAGTGGGGCCAGTATAGCCCCCACATTGGTGCCAGAATTAAAAATACCAGTTGCAAATGATCTTTCTTTTTTGGGAAAATACTCTGCTGTAGCTTTTATAGCAGCAGGAAAATTGCCCGACTCACCAAACCCAAGCACAGCTCTTGCAAACATAAAACCAGCAATAGAAACTGGAACAGATACAATACCTGCCCAACCCAAAACAGTAGCAATACTTTGCCCGATAGGAATTGCTAAGCTATGTAAGATTGCCCCGATTGACCAAATGATAATTGCCCAGGCATAACCCAATTTAGTGCCTAATTTATCAATGAAATGGCCGGCAAATAACATTGAGATGGCATAAGTAAATTGAAAGACTGAAGCAATATTGGCATAGTCACTATTACTCCAGCCAAATTTTTCTTCAAGTGTTGGTTTCAATAAACTTAAAACCTGCCTGTCGAGATAGTTTATGGTTGTTGCAAAAAAAAGCAGAGAACAAATTGTCCATCTATATTTTCCAATGGCTTGC
Organism: Sphingobacteriales bacterium; assembly: GCA_023251235.1. Lineage (GTDB taxonomy): Bacteria > Bacteroidota > Bacteroidia > Chitinophagales > Chitinophagaceae > VBAS01. Next base: position 1,347 of record JAHEZE010000094.1, read on the forward strand.
AATGTCATGCTTTTTTCTTAGCAATTAAAATAGCGTTTTGCATTGTAATAGCAAACATCCTGAACTATTTGCCCAATCCATTTTTCATCATTGGGCAATTCCCCCCGTTCCATTTCATTTCCAAATAAGTTGCAGAGTATCCTGCGGAAATATTCGTGACGGGGGAAGGAAAGAAAACTTCGTGAATCGGTAAGCATCCCCACAAACCGGCTAAGTAATCCCATATTACTTACTGATTTCAAATGCTGAATAATTCCATCTTTCTGATCATTGAACCACCACGCTGCCCCTGATTGTATTTTACCGGGATAACTCCCGTCATTAAAGTTACCAGCCATCGTAGCCAATACATCATTGTCTGCCGGGTTACTGCTGTATAGAATTGTTTTTGCCAGCTTGTTATTTTTATCCAGCCTGTCAAGAAATTTTGCAATCTCCTTTGCATTAACAGAGTTACCCATCGAATCCCAACCGGTATCGGGGCCAAGTTCTGTAAACATCCTGGAATTATTATTGCGGATTGGACCCATGTGAAATTGCTGCACCCGATTTTTTTCATAATCCCATTCAGCAAAATATACAAGCATGGCAGATTTAAATTTTGCGACAGCTGCTTCATCAACATCCTTCCTGTTTCTTACTTTTTGAAAAATAGTTTTCAGTTCGCCTTCCGTATAATCCTCTGCATATATTTTTTCCAATCCATGATCAGAAATCCTGCAGCCGTTTTCATCAAAATATTCATGTCGGCTTTTCAGCGCAGTTAAATAAGTTTCAAAATCATGAATATTGCTATCAGAAATTTTTTCAAGCTTGTCAAGGTAGTTATTAAATGCAATGGCATTCTCAATACTCATCGCTTTATCCGGTCTGAAAGAAGGGCAAACCTTGATTTCAAAACCATCATTTTTTATTTGCCTGTGATATGATAAATCATCCAACGGATCATCCGTAGTACCAACATACTGAACATTCATTTTGTGCAAAAGCTTCCGGACACTAAAATCACCGGTTTGTAATTTTGCGTTACATAGATCATATATATGTTTTGCAGATACCGGAGACAGAATTTCTTTTATTCTAAAATACCGCTGAAGCTCCATGTGAGTCCAATGGAATAAAGGATTCCTTATTGTATAAGGTACCGTGGCCGCCCATTGTTCAAATTTTTCCCAATCCGTTTTATTACCGGTGATATAAGCCTCAGGTATGCCATTGCTCCGCATAGCCCGCCATTTGTAATGGTCACCTTTGAGCCACGCTTCAGTTATGTTATTAAAGTTTATATCCTTTGCTATATATTCCGGAGAAAGATGATTGTGATAATCTATTATGGGCATCGGGACCGCATATTCATGATATAACCGTTCTGCCGTTTTATTTCCCAATAAAAAATTATTGTCTAAAAATTCTTTCATGCAGATAAATTTTTTATACTATACTTTTATTAATAGCATACTCCACGCCTCTCAATTCTGCCAGCCCTTTTAATCTTCCGATAGCCGAATAACCAGGATAAGTTTTCTTTTTCAAATCATCCAGTATCTGGTGGCCATGATCCGGCCGCATTGGGATGGAAATATTTCTTCTTTTTTGGATAAGCAATATTTCTTTAATCACTTCAACCATATCCGTGTCTCCGGTTAAATGATCCGCTTCATAGAAATTTCCTTCTCCGTCTCTTTTTGTATTACGTAAATGGAGAAAATGTATACTGTCTCCGAATTGCTTCAGCATTTTTACAATATCGTTATCTGCCCTTGCTCCAAAAGAACCGGTACAAAAACATAGACCATTTGCCGGCGATGGAGCAGCGTTGATAATATCTGCTGCATCCTGTTCTGTACTCACTACTCTGGGCAAACCCAACACTGAATATGGCGGATCATCCGGATGAATTGCCATTCTCAAGCCATATTCTTCTGCAACCGGAACAACCTGCTTCAAAAAATAATATAAATGCTGTTTTAGTTTTGCAGCATTAATGTCCTGATATGATTTTAATGAAGTCAGCAGCTGTTCAGGTGTAAACGCTTCATCACTTCCAGGCAAACCAAGCATTATATTGCGAGACAGATTTTCTTTTTCATCTTCCTTCATCAATGAAAATCTTTTTTTTGCTTTTTCTATTTCTTTGGCAGTATAATCTTTTTCTGCACCCGACCTTTTAAGCAGGAACAAATCAAAAGCAACAAAAGCCAATCGTTCAAAATATAAGGCTTTGCTGCCATCAGGTAATGTGTAAGAAACATCTGTACGCAGCCAATCTAAAACCGGCATAAAATTATAAGTAACCACTTTCAATCCACATGAAGCAATATTTCGCAAACTCAGTTTATAATTTTCAATATGCTTACGATAATTTCCGTTTTGCTTTTTAATGTCTTCACTAACCGGCAGGCTTTCAATCACCGTCCAGGTCATTCCTGCATCTTCTATCAGTTTTTTTCTTTTATTAATTTCATCAATGGGCCACACTTCACCAACGGGTATATGATGAAGTGCAGTAACCACCCCTTCACAACCCGCCTGGCGGATGTCAGGCAAGCTCACCGGGTCATTTGGCCCGAACCAGCGCATGGTTTGATGCATTAACATATTTGTTAACAGCTATTATTTTGTTACGGCCAGTTTTACGCTTTCTGTTTTGTCAGAGGATGTACCAATCATTATTGTAAAATCTCCCGGCTCAACTATCCATTTCATATTTACATCATAAAAAGACAGCAGTTCCGGAGTTATAGTAAAGCTTACTGTTTGTGATTGACCAGGTTCTAACCAGATTTTTTTAAATCCTTTCAATTCTTTAACCGGTCTTGTAACAGATGAATAATCGTCACGTATGTATAGCTGCACAACTTCAGCACCTTTTCTGATCCCTGAATTTTTTACATCCACACTTATAGTAACCGTTCCGTTTGTTTTCATTGCTGAAGAAGATAAAACAGGTTTGCTATATTGAAATTTTGTGTAACTCAATCCATGGCCAAAAGCAAAAAGTGGAGTTACCTCAAATCCAAGATTATATCCCCGTCTTGCAGATGGTTTATAATTATAGTAGGCAGGAATTTGTCCCACCGTTCTTGGAAACGAAATAGGTAATTTACCAGAAGGATTTATTTCACCAAATAATGCATCTGCAATTGCGTAACCTCCTTCCTGTCCAAGATACCAGCATTGCATCACTGCCGGTACACTCTTGACCAAATCACCGATACTCAATGGAGGCCCACTGTTTACAAATGCACAGGTTGGTTTGCCCACCGCCACAATTTCTTTTATTAATTCATTTTGCCCGTTTAGTAATTCTAAAGTTGGTAAATCACCTAAATGATCAGAAGCCCAACCTTCACGACTCATACTTTCATTACCTCCAACAAATAAAACCACCACATCAGCCTGTTTGGCAACTTCCACTGCCGCGGCAATTTTTGTTTTTACATCTCCGTTATCAGCCAGATTAATTTTATCGGCAAACCAATTATTTTTATCTGTTAGTGTTACTCCCTCTGAGTACAAAACATTTATGGTATTCCCGTATTTTTCTTTGATAGCCTGCAGAGGTGAAATACAAACTCTTGGTTTGCTTGAATAACCACCGAGTAAACATTTGTCTGCATTGGGGCCGATAAAAGCAATTGTTTTTATCTTGTTTTTATCAAGCGGTAAAAAATTATTTTCATTCTTTAGTAACACCATTGCTTCGGTAGCTGCTTTATAGGCTATCGCTCTTTTCTGTGTACTTCCCACAATTTCTTCTGCCTTATCTTCATCCACATAAGGATTATCAAATAATCCCAAACGAAACTTTGCCAGTAAAATTCTCGTTACCGTTGCGTCAATTTCTTTTACAGAAATTTTTCCATTTTCCACATATTTTTTCAGGTTGGTAAATCCATCGGGGTCGGGTGTTTCCAGATCAACTCCAGCTTTGAAAGCAAGCAATCCGGCTTCATCATAACTGGAAGTAATTTTATGCAAAGTGCTAACATCACGAATGGCAAAATAATCCGACACCACCAGTCCTTTAAATCCCCACCCGGTTCTTAAAATATCAGTGAGTAAATGTTTATTGATATGTGCAGGCAAACCCCAGATTTCATTATAGCAAGCCATTACATTAAAGGGCTTTGCTTCTTTCACCGCAGCTTCAAATGGTTTAAAGAAAATTTCTCTGGCTGTTCGTTCATCAATATTACTCGGTGAAACATTGAGACCACCTTCGCTTTGTCCGTGAATACCGAAGTGTTTTAATGTTGTTGCAACATTTTTACTTCCCAGGTATGGAGTATCCGGTCCCTGGTATGCTTTTATTTCTGCCACTGCCAACCGGGAGATTAAGAACGGATCTTCTCCTAAAGTTTCTTCAGTTCTTCCCCAACGTGGATCTCTTGTTACATCTACTACCGGGGCCAATACATGATGCCCCCCCCTTGCCCTTACTTCTTCTGCCACATTGGTAAAAATTTCTGTCATCAGATTTTCATTCCAGGTACTTGCCAAACCAATCGGGATTGGAAAATTGGTGGCATCCTGTGTCTGCTGGCCATGCAAACTTTCTTCATGTGTCATCACCGGAATTCCCAATCTTGTTTTTTCAATAAAGTAATGCTGTATTTTATTATACAATGTGGCGGCTTGCTTTGGATGATACCCTGAGCTGTTGGGACCTGCATTCTCATTCAGTCTCCCCAATTCTCCCAACCCATTTTTTAATGCTGTTGCTGCTTTTATTTCATCAAAATCTCCTTTGTCATTTAAAATTCTTGACTTCTGAATCCATAAACATTGCATCTGCATTATTTTTTCATCCAGCGTCATTCTTTTCAGTAAATCTTTTGCTCTTACATCAGGAGAAAGGTTTTTGTTTTTATATGCAGGGGCTTGAGAAAAAGCTACAAGCTGCAGGCCGCAGGTAATAAAAAGAAATATTTTTTTCATATTTAATCTTTCCTATAACTTATATCTATCCTGTGAAATACAAATAAATTGCAATGATTAATGCAACAAGTAATATCGATAGCAATACATCTTTTATACTCCAGGTTGCCCGGGATTCCCTTCTATCCTGCTCTGATAATGTAGAAAAAGTAAGGCCCCCCATTTTTGCATAATCGGGTTGCGGGGTCGCATAGCTCACAACAATAAATACTATTATGCAAACAACAGTTATTAAAAGACTGTAATACTGAAAGAAAATATTATTTACAATCCAGAGAAAAGAACCTTCAGCATAAGTAGTCCCCATAAGCTTTACTGGTGTGTCTACAGCCAGACGAAATAATCCCATTGCAAAACCAGTGAGTAAAGTTGCAAGACATCCGGGACCGTTTAATCTTTTCATAAAAACTCCAAAAAAGAAAACTACTGCAATAGGAGGAGCCAGATAAGCCTGAATGCCTTGTAAATAATCATACAACCCCCTTCCTCCCTGAATAACCGGTATCCAAAGTAAACCAATAATCACCATCACTACTGTTGCAACACGACCCACCCAAACAAGTTGGGCTTGCGTAGCTTTAGGTTTAAAACGAGAATAAAAATCCATTGTAAAAAGAGAAGAGGAGGCATTAAATACCCCTGCAAGAGCACTCATAAGAGCTGCCAGCAATCCTGCTACTACAATCCCCCGCACACCAACCGGAAGCACATGCATTACCAGTAATGGAAAAGCAGCTTGGGCCCTATCTCTGATCAGGTGACCGCTTGCATCAAATAATTCACTATGCAGGGAAGGGTTTAGTCCGCTCTTTGCTAATGCAAAGCAAATCATCCCGGGAATGATGAAAAGAAAAACCGGAGTAAGTTTTAAAAAGCCGGCGAAAATAGTACCACGCCTGCCTTGACGTTCATTGCGGGCGCCTAATACCCTTTGAACAATATATTGGTCCGTACACCAATACCACAAACCAATGATAGGTGCACAAAGCAACATGCCTGGCCATGGATATTTATCATTAAAATACCAGGCTATTTTTCCGGTTTCACGTACAGGAGCCCATGTACCTGCTGTACCATCTGGTATGATTGGTTTCCATAAATTAAACATTTCACTTCCGCATATCTCTTTTAGTTTATCCCATCCCCCAAGAGCTTTTAACCCAAAATAAGTGACCATTATTGCGCCAATTATTTTCACAAAAGTTTGAAGTGTTTCTGTATAAACTACTGCTCTCAAGCCGCCTAATATTGTATATACGCCAGTTAAAACGATCAACAAAATTGAGCCTATCCAAAATGTATCCATTCCTAAAAAATGTATTTCGGGTAATAGGGCTCTGAATACAATGCCGCCGGCATAGATGCCAACTGCTATTTTTGTCAATATATAGGCTATCAATGAAATAATTGAAAGAACGGTTCTTGCCCTGGGAGTAAATCTTTTTTCCAAAAACTCAGGCATTGTAAATACTTTAGATCGCATAAAAAAAGGAGCCATTACCCATCCTAATACCAAAAGACACCAGGCATGCAATTCATAATGTGCAAGTGCTACTCCATCTGTTGCTCCTGAGCCTGCCAATCCTACCAAATGTTCCGATCCGATATTCGATGCAAAAATTGAGGCGCCAACCACGAACCAACCAAGATGACGGCCGGCAAGAAAATAATCTTCAGCAGATTTTTTTTCTTTCTTTTTTACTGCCCAATAAGAAATACCGGCAATGATTAAAAAGTAGAACAGAATAATGATCCAGTCAAGTGTTGATAAATAATTCATAGCAGTTCATTTAGTTATTGATGCATTAAATATACCGGTTAATAATATTCTCTAAATATTCCTGCTTACCACTTAGTGTGGCAGGTTCTCCGTTTTCAATTGCATAAGTTCTTAAATCTTCTAAAGACAATTGCCCGTTTTCAAATTCTTTTCCTTTACCGGTATCATAAGTAGCATATCGTTTAGTCCTTATTTTTCTGTAATCCGACTTTTGCAAAATAGTATCGGCAGTAATCAATGCTCTTGCAAATGTGTCCATACCACCAATATGTGCATGGAATAAATCTTCAGTGTCAGTAGAATTGCGGCGGATCTTTGCATCAAAATTGATTCCACCGCCTTTAAATCCACCGGCTTCCAGAATTATCAGCATGGCTTCAGTTAATTCATTAATATCATTGGGAAACTGATCAGTATCCCATCCATTTTGATAATCGCCCCTGTTTGCATCCATACTTCCCAATAATCCCGCATCTGCCGCTGCCTGTAATTCATGTGTGAATGTATGACCCGCAAGCGTAGCATGATTTACTTCCACATTTAATTTAAAATCATTGATCAGTTCATATTGTCTTAAAAAGCCAATTACCGTTTCGCAATCATAATCATATTGATGTTTGGTAGGTTCGCAGGGTTTGGGTTCAATAAAGAAAGTTCCTTTAAAACCATTTTTTCTTGCATAATCTTTTGCCGTATGTAAAAACTTTGCAAGGTGTTCTTTCTCTCTTTTCATATTTGTGTTCAGCAAACTCATGTATCCTTCTCTTCCGCCCCAGAACACATAGTTTTCACCGCCCAATGCAATGGTAGCATCCAATGCAGCTTTTACCTGTGCACCTGCATGTGCCAGCACATGAAAATCCGGGTTGGTGGCAGCGCCATTCATATATCTTCTGCCGGAGAAAAGATTGGCAGTACCCCAGAGAAGCTTCACGCCACTTGCTTTTTGTTTTTCTCCCAGGTAAGCAGTAATTGTCAGCAATCTCCTGTCATTTTCTTTTACATCATTGCTGTAATCCACCGCATCTACGTCATGAAAACAATAATAGGGCAAGCCTAGTTTTGTAATAAACTCAAATGCCGCATCAGCTTTGCCTTTTGCTCTTTCCACTGCATCGGTTTTTTCATTCCAGGGAAAGAGATGGGTAGGCTCGCCAAATGGATCAGCACCGCTTCCACAGAAGCTGTGCCAGTAAGCACAGGCAAATCTTAACCATTCTTTCATTGGTTTACCCGCTACTTTTTTGTTTTCATCATACCAGCGGTATGCAAATGGGTTATCTGACTCCCTTCCCTCAAATTTTATTTGAGGGATATTCTTAAAAAATTCTTTTTGTCCTGTAATGACTGTCATGTTATTAAACTTTAAAAATTAAAATTTTGATTACCCTGGTTATAAGAAACTTATCCTTGTGTGCTGCAATTTAAAATCTTTACTAATTCCGATTTCCACTTGTAATATAAATCATCATATGCTGATGATGATTTATCGGGCTCAATGGTTAGTAATGCTTTCGAATTACTAAATGCTTCTTTTGGATTTTTATAAATACCAGCTCCAATACCTGCGCCAAGTGCCGCTCCCACACTTCCATCACAATTGTGTAATTCAACGGGGATGTTTAAAGTATTGACAAATGCATGTGTAAATACATCGCTCAAAAACATATTTGCCTTTCCTGCCCGGATAATGGAGGGGTTCATTTTATTTTCTCTCATAATATCAAGGCCATAGCGAAAAGCAAAAGAAATACCCTCCTGTGTGGCTCTGTATAAATGAGAGTTTGTATGAATATTCAAATCAAGATTATTGATCCGGGCACCTGTTATTTTATTTTCCAGCATCCGCTCTGCTCCATTACCAAATGGAAATATAAACAATCCTTCGCTTCCAATCCTGATAGTTGATGCAGCTTCATTCATTTGTTGGTATGAGATAGAAGCCGTTGTATTCTTAATCCATCTGTTCAGTATGCCTGTCCCATTTATACACAGTAAAACACCGATTCTTTTTTGTAAGGCTGTATAATTTACATGTGCAAAGCTGTTGATTCGGGAAAGAGGATCAAATGTTAACTCATCACTTACTCCATAAATAACACCACTGGTTCCTGCAGTTGCTGCTACCTCTCCTGCTTCCAGTACATTTAATGATAAGGCATTGTTTGGCTGATCCCCTGCTTTATAGGCTACCGGTATACCCGGGGTTAATGATAAAGCAATTGCTAAACTTTTTTCTAATCTTCCATGTTCAGAAAAAACATTTTTTATTTCCGGAATAAAGGAAGTTGGAAATCCATAATATTCAAAAACATCTTTTGACAATTCATTATTCACAAAATCCCAAAAAACACCTTCCGATAAAGAGGATATACTGGTGGTAGTATTCCCGGTAAACTGCATGGCAATATAATCGCCGGGCAACATTATCTTATCAATTCTTCTATACAAATCAGGCTCGTTTTCTTTTACCCATGCTAATTTACTGGCGGTAAAATTTCCGGGAGAGTTTAATAAATGTTGTAAACATTTTGCAGGGCCAATTTCGTCAAACGCTTTGTTTCCGATTTCCACAGCACGGCTATCACACCAAATAATGCTGTCTCTTAAAACTTTTCCAGCCCTGTCCACACATACCAAACCATGCATCTGGTAAGAGATTCCGATGGCGCCAATATCTTTTGGATTGAATTTGCCGGAAGCATTTGCTTTTAAAATTGCTTTTTGCGTATGCTCCCACCACATTTCCGGCGATTGCTCGGCCCAACCGGGTTGTTTTGAAATAATTCCCGATTCTGTTTCGGGAAAACCGGTTGACAGGATGGTCTGTTGTGTCTGTGCATTTACCACAGATACTTTTATTGAAGAAGTCCCGATATCAATTCCCAGTAACAGCATCCTGAATTTTTATTACCCGTCAAAGTAAAGATTAAAAATAAGGAAGGATAAAAAAATATCCTCTTTTAAATTTTTTATTATTAAAGTAACGGTTGTTTGTTTTAATTTCAAATTATATAATTCTGAATTATGAGTAATAAAAAAGAACATATAAAGGATAACGGCAAAATTGCCATTGTAACCGGCGGTGGCTCGGGTTTGGGCTATGCAATTGCTGAAAAATTTATACAAGCCGGTATGGAAACTATAATTGCCGGGAGAAATAAAGAAAAGCTGGATACGGCAAAAGAAAAACTGGGTAAGCAGTGCCACGCCATAGTTTGTGATGTAAGCAATCTTTCTTCTATTCCCGCATTTGTGAATGATATTATTAAACAATTCGGGCAGATAGATATACTTGTGAATAATGCCGGTATTAATATGAAAAAAGAATTTACCGAAGTAACAGATGAGGATTTTCAGAAAGTCATTACTACAAATTTGACCGGAGTGTTTGTAATGAGCCGGGAAGTGGTAAAACACATGCTTGAAAAAAAAACCGGTTGTATTATTAATATAAGCTCGATGGCGGCGCAATATGGTTTGCCGAAAGTAATTGCTTACTCTGCCAGTAAAACGGCGATTGATGGAATGACAAGGGCGATGGCTGTTGAACTTTCGCCAAAAGGTATTCGTGTAAATGCCATTGCGCCAGGGTTTATATATTCGGACATGACGGCAAAAGCACTGGACAGCGATCCGGAAAGAAAGGCAAAAGTATTTTCAAGAACACCGATGGGCATTATGGGTCAGCCCTCTGATATTGGCGATGCTGCTTTATTTTTAGCAAGTGATGGAGCAAAATATATTACAGGTGTTGTGTTGCCGGTAGATGGAGGTAATAGTATAGGTTTTTAATTTTTACCGGACATGATCAAAAAATTTTTGTTTATAAGTAGTTTCGTGTGTTACATTACAGATAGTAATGCTCAACTTATTTCAGCAAGTTCATTGCCGAACTCATTTTCACTGAACGGGGCAAAAATATATACAGATGCCGAAGATTATTCTTTGATAAAAAAATCGGCTGCTTTATTACAGCAGGATATTGAACTGGTAACAGGACAAAAGCTTTCTATTATACATGATCTTAATACAACCAAAGGCAATATTATTATCATTGGCTCTG
>JAHEZE010000159.1 GCA_023251235.1 Sphingobacteriales bacterium
TATCGGGTTTGTATTTCATCTTGGTGCAAGAACTGATACAACCGAGTTTGATTATTCCATTCATGAAAGGCTGAATGTAGAGTATTCAAAAAAAATCTGGAACTACTGTACCGAAAATAAAATCCCTTTAGTTTACGCCTCTTCAGCGGCAACTTATGGAAGCGGTGAATTGGGTTATAAAGATGATCATGATATAGTTGAAAAACTCCGGCCACTGAATCCTTATGGAGTTTCAAAAAATGAATTTGACAAATGGGCCCTTCGACAATCCCGATTGCTATCGGGACAGGGCAAGCAGCCTCCTTTCTGGGCCGGCTTAAAATTTTTCAATGTGTACGGTCCTAATGAATATCATAAAGGCAGAATGGCCAGTGTGATATTTCATTCTTTTAATCAGATCAATTCTTCCGGGAAAGTGAAACTCTTTCGTTCGCATAACCCTGAATTTAAAGATGGCGAACAACTTCGTGATTTCATTTATGTCGAAGACGTAGTAAAAGTTTGCTTATGGATGATGCAACAAATGCCAGCTTCAGGATTGTATAATGTAGGTACCGGTAAAGCAAGAACTTTCAATGACCTTGTAACGGCCATCTTCAAAAGTTTAAATAAAGAACCTGTAATTGAGTTTATTGATACGCCGGAAGATATCCGGGACAAGTATCAATATTTTACTCAAGCAGATATGAACAAACTCCGCAATGCCGGTTACAATGACGAATTCTATACACTTGAAGAAGGGGTAGCAGATTATGTAAAGAATTTTCTTATCAACAGGAAATATTATTGATATTTGTACATGTTGCTTGCCGTCCCGCCATAGGCGGGATGGCATTTTTATTAAAATAAATTTTATGTCAAAAAAAATTGCAATTATTGGTGGTGGAAATCTGGGAGCGGCTATTGCCGATGGATTAATTCAAAGTGAATTCAGCCGGCCGGTGGAAATTTCCATAACAAGAAGAAATCTTGCGCCGCTAAGTCGTTTTGCGGAGCGGGGTTGTATGGTTCATAGCGATAATAAGAAAGCTGTGAAGAATGCAGAGATTATTATTCTTGCCGTAAAGCCATACAATTTTGAAGATATTATTGGCCAGTTAAAACCAGTACTGGATCCAAAGAAGCATGTTGTTGTTTCTGTAATTACCGGAGTCTGGATAGAACAATTACAGAAAGCGATTGGTAAACCCGTACCGGTCTTTCGTGCCATGCCAAATACTGCTATCGCTATTCAGCAAAGTATGACCTGCCTTGCGCATTCAGGTGCCACCGCCTCACAACTCAATTATATCCAGCAACTGTTTGATCAACTTGGAAAAACAATAATGATTGATGAAAAGCTGATGGATGCTGCTACTATTCTCGGCGCCTGCGGTACCGCTTATGCCATGCGTTATATCAGGGCAAACATTCAGGGTGGTATTGAAATAGGATTTGATGCAGTCACTGCCTCACTCATTGCAGCACAAACTGTAAAAGGCGCTGCGCAATTGTTGTTGGAGAAAGGCAGCCATCCGGAACATGAGATTGATAAAGTAACTACACCCAAAGGATGTACCATTGCTGGACTGAATGAAATGGAACACCAGGGATTTAGTTCATCACTTATTCGTGGCGTAGTGGCGAGTTATAAGAAGATAGCGAAGGATTGAGAAAAATTGCAAGCTTTTAGCTGTGAGCTACGAGTATGCTTCATTTTTATTAAGCCATTTTCAGGACTACTATTAAATTTTTGTTGCGCCTGCCCCGACGATTAGCGTAGCGACGGAACTCAGGGATGCTCCTTTCATCGTTTGTTTATTCTATTGAATCTATTTCTCAAGCGAATTTAATCTACTCAAGAAATCAAACAAATTAAAAACTCTTTGCATCTTGTTTAAACACTACCCCATCCTTCATTACAAAAATTACTTTTCCAAAAACCTTCGGGTCTTTTAGGGGATCTCCATCTACGGCAATTACATCTGCAAACTTTCCGGGTTCAATGCTTCCCAGCTGATTTTTCATTCCTAATAAATCGGCTGCATTGATTGTTGCAGCTTTTATGGCTTCCATAGCCGGCATTCCTGCTTCAATCATATAACCAAACTCCAGCCAGTTCAATCCATGTTTAAAAACTCCCGCATCAGTGCCGAAAGCAATTTTTACACCTGCTTTATATGCTTTGGCAAAAGTTGCCTGTATCTGCGGGCCTGTGGCTAATGCTTTAGGAGTAACAATGTCTGTATAATAACCGGGAATTTTTGCACTATCAGCAGTTGATTTTCCGGCTGTAATAGTTGGTACTAACCATGTGCCATATTGTTTCATCAGTTCTATTCCTTCATCATCCATAAAAGTTCCATGCTCAATGGAATTAACTCCGCCCCGGATTGCCCGCTTTATTCCTTCAGCGCCATGTGCATGCGCCGCTACTTTAAAACCATAATCTTTGGCTGCAGTTACAATAGCTCTTACTTCTTCTTCAGTAAACTGTGCGTTAGCTCCGTCTTTAGTCTGGCTCAATACACCACCGGTTGCAGTAATTTTTATAAGGTCGGAACCTTCTTTATAGCGTTGCCTTACTGCGTGATAAGCTTCTTCGGGGCCATTAATAACTCCTTCTTTGGGTCCGGGATCTCCCATTAAATCTTTTCTATAACCATTGGTAGGGTCGGCATGTCCGCCGGTGGTGGCAATGGATTTTCCCGCTGTAAAAATTCTGGGACCTGTTACCAACCCCTTATTAATTGCATTGCGCAAAGAAATATTTACTCCGCTGCCTCCAAGGTCTCTTACGGTAGTAAAACCGGCCATCAAAGTAACATTAGCATATTTTATTGAAGCAAATGCTACATCTGCAGGGTTATCAATAAATCTGTCAGCCACAGCCCCTTTCTTTGTTTCTCCTTCAAAATGCACATGCATATCAATCCATCCGGGAGTAACTGTTTTTGTTTTCAGATCAATTGTTTTATCGTCGGCAGCAGGTTTTGAAAAGCCATTTTCTACAGCTACTATTTTATTTTTTTCAATCAGGATTGTCATGTTTGTTTTGGGTCCACCGGAAACTCCGTCAATAAGGGTTCCGCACCAGATATAGGTTTTTTGGGCTGAGGCCAACAAACAAACAGTCGAGAAAAGGATTGCTGATAATATTTGCTTCATATTACTGAGGTTAAGAAGATAAATGTAAGGAATGAAAAGCTTAGGAAAATTATTTCCCTGATTTTTCCACAAAATGGGTTTCGTTTTTTTCGGGCTGAATATTTCTATTAACTTTGCATGACCTCCCGGAGCGAAATGCTTTCTGCTGGTCAAAAGAGCTGACTGAAATTTCTTAAAAATTATTGCTGAATTGAATTGGTGCAGTACAAGAGTGCGACGCAACAAAAGTTGAATTGTAATTGTATTGCCTGGTTCATAATTTTTTTAAATCAAACGAATAAGATATATGGTCAAGTATGTATTTGTTACGGGGGGAGTTACTTCTTCATTGGGAAAAGGAATTATTTCGGCCTCGCTTGCCAAGCTATTGCAGGCAAGAGGGCTACGGGTTACTATTCAGAAATTTGATCCTTATATCAATGTGGATCCCGGTACCTTAAATCCATATGAACATGGTGAATGTTATGTAACTGAAGATGGAGCAGAAACAGATCTTGATCTTGGTCACTACGAACGATTCCTCAACACATTTACTTCGCAGTCCAATAATGTTACCACCGGCCGGATTTATCAAACAGTAATTAATAAAGAAAGGGAAGGAGCTTATCTTGGTAAAACAGTACAGGTGATTCCTCATATTACAGATGAGATAAAGAGAAGAATGAAAATGCTTGGT
>JAHEZE010000023.1 GCA_023251235.1 Sphingobacteriales bacterium
TTTTTTTTATCCGGGAGTATACACGACTCCTGCTTCCGGGAATATTAATGCAAGTGCAAAGGCAAGGAATGTAACTACCAGGCCATACATAAATATAGAATATGCAATCCGGAGGTAGCGGTATTTTTTAGACAACACCACACCAAGAAAATAATTATCCTTAATCATGCTGCTATACAAATAATTTTTATCATTCAGCATTTCTGTCATAGCCCAGTCATAATCCGGTAGACTCATCTGGTGAAAATTACCAAAGAAAAGAAGATTGGTTTTTTTATTCTGAATATCATCTTTGGTAAACTTACCTGCAGTTACATTAGGCCGGGTAGCTAATATGGAAAACACAATTGAGGTGACATTGACAATAACGAGACATCCGATCGGATACTTCAGGCTTTCATATGTATCCAGCTTGCTGAATAATGTTGAAATAACAATACTGAGAATAATAGAGTTTACTGAAATAAGAATATTGGCTTTTGAATCGGCCATCTGACTAAGTGCAGCATGGTTGCTTGCCATAATTCTGAAAACGGTAGAAATACCCCGCTCGGTCTGATTCTCTTTTTCTTTTTTCTTT
Organism: Sphingobacteriales bacterium; assembly: GCA_023251235.1. GTDB lineage: Bacteria > Bacteroidota > Bacteroidia > Chitinophagales > Chitinophagaceae > VBAS01. The sequence goes on from JAHEZE010000023.1 coordinate 581, forward strand.
TTCTCTTCAGCTTTTTTCTGTTCTTCTATAGTGGTAATAGCCGGACTCTCTTTTTTCTTTTCTTTTTTTACTTCTTTAACCTCACCATTTTCTTTAATTTTCAATTCCTGCAAATATTTTTCTTTTGCAGGCTGCAGGTATTCTTTAGCATATGTAGTGAAATAATGATGATTTTCCAAAAAGGCGATATTTTTCCTGCGCCATTCCTTTTTAGAAATATCCATACCGCCAAAGTCATTCAGTTCTTCTCTAAGCAGACGGTTTTTTTCTTTAAATTCATCTGTTCCCAAATGAAAAAGATCGGCATCGCAAATAATCTGTTCAATATGGCTGGTTGGAGATTGGGGTAAACGGGTAGCATTAATGCAGGAGATTACTTTTTCAACAAAAGCCTGCTCGCAATTATGGGCATTTAAAAAATCAGTAGCCAGCCGGATGCTGACACTTTCGTGATCTTTAGCCTTGCCGCTGCTAAAACCTGTATCATGAAACCAGGCCGCTAAAAGCAGTGAGAGGCGTTCATCATCCATTAAATGATAATGATCAGCCATTGTGGTACTGCCCTTTACCACATCCTGTGTATGCACAAGTGTGTGGAAGTGGATGCTTTTATTAACTTTAGTCTGAAATAAATCAGTTACGTAAGTTTGGGCATCATTTAATAGCTTAACTTGATTTTCGGTCATAGTTTAAATATATCGCATGATAAATGTAGAAAAAAACAATCGAAGCAGGATTTTAATATCTGAGAATTTACCAGTTTTTATTATTTCCCTCTTTGTTATGTTGTTTATTCTTGCCTGCAGGCATAAAGTAACGGTATTAAAATCACCTCCCCATTATGATTTTAGTATGCCGGACATCATCAAACTGGATCTCAGGCTACAGGAAATATCAGGCCTTGCATGGAATAGCGAAAGAAATAAATTTTATGCTATTCAGGATGAATCGGGGAAACTTTATTTACTGGATAGGGAAACAAAGGAGATTGATTCAATTTATGTATTTGGTGGTAAAGGTGATTATGAAGATGTAGCCCTCGATAATGGAGTTTCCTATATATTAAGAAGCGATGGTTTGATAACACGATTTAATAAAGATAGTTTGGGCAATACGTCGGGTACCGAAGTTGGAAAAATAAAACCGGGAGGTAATGTTGATTTTGAAACTATGTATTTTGATCCCGACCGAAAGGCATTGGTTGTATTATGTAAAAATTGTGAGGCAGATGAAAAAAACAAAGTCAGCGCCTATTCTTTTTATGTTGACTCATCGGGCTTTGACCCCAAACCAATTTACCAGATAGATCGTGAAGCAGTACAAAAACTGGCAACAGAAAAAACTTCACATCTGCAGCCATCAGCGGCTGCTATAAATCCGCAGTTGAAAAAACTTTTTATTTTATCTTCAGCCAGCAGCCAGCTTGTTATTGCTGACTTGAATGGAAATGTGGAAGGCGTATATGTACTGGCAAAAAAATGGTTTCCTCAGCCAGAAGGTATTTGTTTTAAACAAAGCGGTGATATGTATATTTCTAATGAAGGAGGTACCGGCAAAGCAACACTTATCAAATTCCTTTATAAACCGTAACTTATTGGCCTGAAACTGTATATTAGTAATTGAATAACTAATTATTTTACTCTTAACTAATTTAACATGAAACTGCTTTTTCCACTTTGTTTTTTACTTTTTATTTCCTCCTTTAATAGCAATGCACAAAAGGATGATATTTTAAGTAGAATTATCCTTATTGGTGATGCGGGCCGTATTGTAAATGGTAAAAACGCTGTTGTTGAAAAAGCAAGATCTTTATTTAATATAAATGATGGTCATACACAGGTAATTTACCTTGGCGATAATGTTTATGAATATGGTCTTCCGGATGAATCTTCTAAAGATTTTGATGCAAAGAAAAAAATTCTTGATGCACAGGTAAGCCTTGTACAGGGCACAGGGGCCCATGCCTGGTTTGTTCCCGGAAATCATGACTGGAAAAAAGGAAAAGAAGGAGGATGGCAGCAATTAAAAAATCAACAGAAATACCTGGAGTCACTTCAGTTGCCAAATGTGGAAATGCTGCCAAAGAATGGATGTCCCGGCCCGGTTGAAGTGGTGGTAAGCGATAAAGTGGTTCTCGTTTTTATGGATAGTGAGTGGTGGCTGGAACAATTAGAAAAACCCGGGGTTGGGTCTGGTTGTGATTGCGAAACACAAGATGAAGTGATTACTATGTTAAAAGAAATTGCTTCTTTAAATTCTGACAAGCTGATGATTGTTGCCATGCATCATCCCTTTTATACACATGGCCATCACGGAGGAAATTTCACACTTCGTCAACACCTGTTTCCATTTACTGATGCGGTAAAAGGACTTTATATTCCATTACCGGTTATTGGTTCTATTTATCCAATTACAAGAGGCTGGTTTGGTACTACTCAGGATATTAAAAATCCCAAATACAAAACATTAATTGAGGAAGTGGAAGGTGCTTTAAAAAATCATCCCAATGTAATCCAGGTTGCAGGCCATGATCATGGACTTCAGTTTTTGCAAAAAGATAGTATCAGTTATGTTGTAAGCGGTGCAGGTGCTCAAACTACTAAGGTAAAAAAAGGAAAATATTCTCTCTTTGCTGATAATGAAACAGGCTTTGCTGTTCTTGAAATAACACAAAGCGGGAAAGTAACAGTAAAATTTTATACTGATAAAAGCGAAAGCAACACACAGCCTGTTTACACAACAGCACTTAAAACAATTGAACCGGGTAAAGAAAAAAATGTTCCAATCGAAACGATCGTGGCTAAGTTTCCTGATTCGGTATCCGTTATTGGGTCCACCATATTTAAAGCCAATGGGTTTAAAAAAATGATGAGTGGGAGCAATTACCGTAAGGAGTGGGGTGAATCTGTAAAGGCGCCGGTAATTGATCTGGGAAAAGAAATGGGCGGATTAACTATCGGAGTACGTGGAGGCGGCCACCAGACAAAATCATTGCGACTTGAAAATCCTTCCGGAAACGAATATGTAATCCGTGCCGTTCAAAAAACTGTAACGGACGCTGCCCTACCTCCCGATCTTAGGGGAACATTTGTAAAAGATCTTGTGCAGGACGGTGTCTCTGCATCTTATCCCTATGCTGCTTTATCTGTTCCTGTTTTGGCAGATGCAGCCGGTGTTCATCATGCCAATCCAAAATTAGTTTATGTGCCGGATGATCCCAGATTAGGAAAATACAAAATTGATTTTGCCAACACCATGTGTCTTCTGGAAGAAAGAGAACCCGGGGGTTTTAAAAAAACTATTAATACTGCCGAGCTTTATGATAAACTTCAGGATGATAATGACAATCATGTTGATCAAAACGAATTTTTAAAAGCCCGTTTGCTGGATATGTTCATCATGGATTTTGACAGACATGAAGACCAATGGCGCTGGGGTGTGGTAGATGAAGGAAAAGGGAACAGGTATGTAGCATTACCAAGAGACAGGGACCAGGCATTTTTTATCAACAACGGATATTTTGGATGGGTTGCCAGCCAACCCTGGATCACCCCGCAAGTACAAGGCTTCCGGAGCAAAGCAAGGAATATCAAGATATATAATTTTAATGCCCGCAGCCTCGACCGTAATCTTTTGAATGAATTGTCTGATGCAGACTGGAAAAAAGCCAGTGAAGAATTAAATGCTGCGATGAAAGATGAAGTGATAGAAAAAGCTCTTGCAAAGCAGCCAGATGAAATAAAAAAATATTCCTATAACAAAATTATCAACAAGCTGAAAGAAAGAAGAAAATACTACCCCGGCGAAATGATGACATACTATCGTTTTATTTCAAAAATTGTGAATGTAGCAGGCAGCGATAAAAAAGAATTATTTGATGTAAACCGGGAAGCGGATGGCTTTGTTACAGTCACTGTAAGTAAAATAGCAAAAGATGGTTCTGTGTCAACAAAAATGTATGAGAGAAAATTCGATCCTTCCGTAACGAAAGAACTCCGGCTGTATGGATTAGGCGGAGACGATAAATTCAATATTCATGGGGAGGGTAATAAAATAAAAATAAGGATCATCGGAGGCAAGGGAGAGGACCTCTTTGAAAATTCATCCCGTGGTGGAAAAACATTTGTTTATGATCTGAATACGGAACAAAATAAATTCAATGGTAATTTTTCTATGAAGCTTTCTGATAAACCAGAAGTAAACAATTATCAAAAAATTTATTATAAGTATAATTATTGGATGCCATTTCTTTCATTTGCATATAACAGGGATGATGGTTTATTTCTGGGTGGTTCACTGAAACATATTACACACAGTTTCCGTAAAGAACCATATGCCACCAGCCAGCAAATTTCTATCAATCATTCATTAGCTACCAAGTCGTATAATTTCAAGTACAATGGAGAATTTATTAAGGCGATCGGTTCAATGGATCTTTTATTGAATGCAGATATAAAAGCGCCAAGAGCTGTTACCAACTTTTTCGGTTATGGAAATGAAACCATATCAAAAGTTAAAACCACACCGCTAAAAATAAATTATTACCGCACACGGTACACAATGGGGGACATGTCCATACTATTTAGAAAGGGGAGTAAGCATTTTGATTTCTCTTTTGGCCCGGCGTACCAGTTTTATAATTTAGATTCAAATGATAACAAAGGAAGAATTATTCTAAAGCCATCAGAAAGCGGAATTCCAGTTACAAAAGTTACACAAAAGAAATCCTATCTGGGCGGTGAATTTAATATTGGAATAGATACCCGTAACAACGCTGCAATACCCATAAGAGGGATCAATTGGCAAACTACTTTAAAAGTTATGAGCGGCTTAAATGGCAATAGTAATAGTCTTACACAGCTAAACAGTGATTTGGCTGTTTACATGAGTTTTTCCAGGAATCCCAAAATTGTTCTTGCTACAAGGTTTGGCGGCGGCATCAATTTTACCAAGAACTTCGAATTTTTCCAGGCCCAATATCTGGGCGGAACATTGAATATGCGTGGTTTCAGAAAATACAGATTTGCCGGAAAATCGATGGCGTATAATAATACAGATATCCGGATTAAAATAGCAGATTTCCGTACTTACCTGTTTCCTGGTTCACTCGGTATTCTTTTCTTTAATGATATTGGAAGAGTTTGGGTAGGTAATGATACATCCACCAAATGGCATACCGGCTATGGCGGGGGTATTTGGATATCTCCTTTGCGAAGATTAGTGGTTGCAGTTTCTATTGCAAAATCAACAGAGGAAACTTTACCGGTTATAAGTTTTGGATTCCAATTCTAATTTATCTTACCAGTTTAATAACTATACAATGCTTTTTATTTAAGTCAAAAAAATTGTATATTTAATTTGTGCATAACAGTTTACTTAAATCATTCATATGAACTGCTTAAGCCGGCTATTGCCTTTTAGAGGAATTTTATTGGTATCAACAATTTTGTCATCGATAATAAGTACTGCCCAGACCGATTCAGCCACCTCAGTTGGTTCTACTTTTTTCAAGATGAATAGTTCAAAAAATTTCTGGATGGGGGCCAACTACAGAAAAGAATGGACAACCCCCATCAAAGTTCCGGTGATCAATTTGGCCAGTGAAAGAGGAGGCCTGACGCCGGTAAAGCTTGGCGGAGGTAAACAAACCAAATCACTCAGGCTGGAAGACCCCACTGGCCGTCAATACACTCTTCGCTCAATACAAAAATTTATCACTGCTAAAACCCTGCCGCCTGAACTGCAAAGCGAAGCTGCAGAAGACCTCGTTGCCGATGGTGTTTCGGCTTCTTATCCTTATGCCACTTTATCCATACCAGCTTTGGCTGATGCAGCCGGGGTGCCTTATGGAAAAGTAAAACTGGTTTATATTCCTGATGATCCACGGTTGGGTGAATTTCGCCAGACCTTTGCCAACATGCTGGCTCTGTTCGAAGAAAGACTTCCTGAATCGGTAAGCAAAGGGTACAGTACAGATGAGGTAGTGGAAAAACTGAAAGAAGATAATGATGATAATGTAGATCAGAAAGCATTGTTGCGGGCAAGAATACTGGATATGTTCGTGATGGATCTTGACCGGCATGAAGACCAATGGCAGTGGGGCGCCATTGATAAAGACAAAGGCAAAACATATTTTCCCATTCCGCGGGACAGAGATCAAGCTTTTTTTACCAACCAGGGTGTTATTCCCGGTATGATAAAGTGGCCCTGGCTGGTACCACAAATTGAAGGATTTAAGCCACAGGCAAAAAATATTAATCGCTTCAATTTTGCTGCACGTAATCTTGACCGGTTCTTTTTAAATGAACTTAGTGAGCAGGATTGGAAAAAAGAAGTGGAAACTTTTCTTCCTAAAATGGCGGACGAGCTGATTGAAAAAGCATTGAACCAGCAACCTGCTGAAATAAGACCTATATCTGCGGATAAACTCATTAGCATCCTGAAAGCCCGTCGCCAATACCTGGCCAGAGAGGTAATGAGGTATTATCGGTTTCTTGCTGAAATAGTGAGCATAACCGGAAGTGATAAAAAGGAATTGTTTGACATTACCAAAAACAGAGATGGGTCAGTGTTGGTCCGGGTATTTAAAATCACAAAGGAAGGCGAACAATCGATCAAAATGTATGAAAGACTTTTTGATCCTGCTGATACCAAAGAACTCCGGCTCTATGCTTTTGGCGGTGATGACAAGTTTATCATAAATGGGAAGAATGATAAAATCAAAATAAGAATGATTGGTGGGGAGGGGAAGGATAACTTTGAAAGTACATCGGGTGGCAGAGGAATTGTATATGACAGAAAAAAAGAAAACAATAAACTAAGAGGCAACCTTAAGAATAAAATGGCTGATGATACACTGGTTAATTCTTATCAAAGGATTTTTTATAAATATAACCAGGTCATCCCTTTCCTGTCTGTAAACTATAACCAGGACGATGGTCTGTTTCTTGGGTTTTCACTGAAATTCATTAATCACGGCTTTCGCAAAACTCCCTATAAAAGTATCCATGAGTTTATGATCAGCCATGCTCTCGCCACCAATTCTTTTAGTTTCCGTTATTCTTCAGAGTATATTGGTGTATTGGGAAGGAGTATTGACTTGCTTACGGACATTGATATCAAAGCGCCGAATAATACCACCAACTTTTTTGGCTATGGCGCTGAATCTGTTTATGACAAAACAAAACCAGGCAAATTCAGATATTATCGGGCAAGATATAATCTGGGTAATCTTTCTATGATGTTAAGAAAGCGGTTTTCAGATAAAGTTATGATCGCTGTGGGGCCAACCTACCAGTTTTATTCATTGGACTCAACGAATAACCGAAACCGCAATATCGTAAAGCCAGACTATATCACCGGACTTGATCAAGGCACTCTTTATGGCAAACAATCTTACTTTGGTTTTAAAGCATCCCTGGTGGTAGATACAAGAGATAATAAGGTAGTGCCAATGAAAGGTATTTACTGGCAAACCAATTTTAACTATTTATCCGGTTTGAATGATAATAGTTATGAAGTAAGGCAGCTAAATTCTGATTTTACATTTTACCTGAACATTATACCCAAGACACTGGTACTTGCCAACCGCATAGGTGGTGGGCATAACTTCGGGTACAATTTTTTAAACTACTTCATGCCGTTTGAATTTTATCATGCCCAATATTTAGGCAGCGAAGATAACCTGAGGGGTTATCGCAAATACAGATTCGCAGGACGGTCTAAAGTTTATAACAATACAGAAATCCGATTGCGTTTGGCTAATTTCAGAACTTATCTATTCCCCGGTGCATTAGGTATACTTGCTTTTTATGATACAGGCAGAATTTGGGATCTTACCAATAGCAATAATAAATGGTTGAGCGGTTACGGCGCAGGCTTCTGGATTTCTCCGTTAAAAAGACTTGTGTTTTCCATTTCCTTCACGGCTTCAAAAGAAGACAAACTGCCGCTGGTTGGTTTGGGATGGAAATTTTAAAATTACATTCTGACTAATTGAGAAAGATCGCATTTTATCAGCCCCCTCCCTTTTTGAATAACTGATTTCTTATTTTTCTTTTAGTAACTGCTCATCAGTAGTAGAAGAAAGCTCAGGTTTGGCATCCGTTTTCATTTCATCTTCAAACTGAATATCTACTCTTAATCCTTTTAATCCCACTACACCCTGCAGTTCTTCCAGATCATGATGTTCAATACCAGGTTTTAGAAGTTTTTGATTTTGTAAAAATTCTATATATTCAATAAATTCCTCTGCCTCTTTTGGTTGACTGTACACGATAGCGATTTTACCAGGTTGTGTAAATCGTTCATTGTTTGCTTTTATATGAACCTTGTCAATTCTTTTTTTTATGATCTCATATCGAACATTAGCGGCACCGTCAACATCAAATTTTCTTTCATCAGCTCTAAAGCAGATGGTGATAGGAGTATCGTGTGCAAGAATTAGTTGTGTTGTTTTCATTGGGTGGCTCAGCTTTTTACTCAACTCATGCGTAATTCTGGAAGCTTTTGCCAGCGTGGTGAGTTGCCACATTTTCATATTTTTCAGATATAATTCATCAAACTTTTTTCTTGGCGATAGCGACTGACCGATGTAAATATTGAATTCGACACCATCGGTCACATAACGCTCAAAATAATGAGGAAATACCTTTTGTACAGCTACCTGTTCTTTATCTACAAATTTGCTGATCACTTCATTGATCTTTGAAATACTTTGTTCATATTGCTTACGGTGATGATAAATCATTCCTAATTGAGGATCAAGTGCATCAAAATAGGCATCAATATCCTTTTTTAATGCAGGCAGGGTGCTTTTCAGATGTTGAAAAATGGACGCAACCTGGTTTTGAAGAAAATCATGAATAAGTGTTTCTTCATCGCTTAATAAAACATCCGTGGCCGATGCAATAAATTTATCAATTTTGAATTGTATTTCCTGCAACATTGGAAACGTCATGATGGTTTGAGCTTTTTTCAGAATAGTATCAGCCATTTGTAATTGCTGAATAAAATCCAATTGGATGGATTGCGATCTTTCTACTGAAGAATTACGGATATCAATGGCACCATACAAAGGATATACCGAGTCAAATACAATTCTTTCTGGTTTGGGATCCTTGCCCTGTTGTTTTTGGATAATATAATTATAAGCGGCCTCGGTAAATTTCCATTCTACCGATGGCTGTACAGCTGTAAATTGTTCTTTAATCACTTTATCAATCTGGCCGTCCAGTGCTTCTGCACTTTTTTCAATAGCACGGGTAAAAAGAGGGACGGCTACATCCAGGTTTCCAACGTGTTTATAATTAAGTTTATCCTGATGCTCAGAACCAATTTCAAGAATACCCCAAAGATCTCCATTATGTTTTAACGGCGCCAGTATCAAACTGCGGTAACCCTGATCAAAATAGTATCCCAGATAATCGGTCTCATTTACTTTTTCTTCATCTATAACCTCAAATATTCTTGGATTATCTGTTTCCAGAAACATTTCGCGGAAGCAATCATTTACACTATCTCTTTCCAGAACGGCCTTATAATGTTTGAATAAAAGGCTGTTGCTGTTATGCAATTCAGAAAATACATAATGACCATTTACTTTAAAAAAAGGAGTAATACCTATCCTGATATCTTTAAGACCAATCAGGGATTGAACCAGCTCCTCCAGTTTATGATATACCATGTTTTCGGAAAAAGCATTCAGGTTCAGCAACTCTGATTTCATTTGTGAAATCACTTCTCTTTCCGTAACATCAATTACCCGTCCGATATCAATTCCATCAAAGGCGAATTGTTCTATAGGAATATTGTGTCTTAATTCTTCCAATGATAAAAGACCATGATCCTTTTTATTAATAAAGTCTTCAGGAATGGGAAGATGTGTACCCGTAAATCGCACATCTACATACCGGGTATCCATCTGCAACTCCATATATTTTATTAAGCCAGAATGAGTATCGTGATGAGGATGAACAGATGATACTAAATCAGCACTACGATAGTGACAGTATTTTTTGAGGATTAGATGGTAGGCACCTATTAATCTGTCATGTTCGATATCTCTTTGGGTCTCCTCGTCCTGTTCTTTTATTTCATTAGTTCCCTGCTTAATAAACAGCATATGGAAAAGACGGGAAGTAAAAATAGTGGTGTAAGTAAATGGAATGTTAACTGAATAGAAATTTTCAGTTTCACTGGTTGTTGGAGGGAAAATAATACTTAAAAGCATTTCCATCCACTCTTTATGTTTTTCCAGTAAGGAAAGATCATCAATCGGATTCAATAAGTCAGGATTTGTTTCAGCGTAATCTAATATACCTTTATATAATTTCCTGGTTCCTTCGGAAGTACTGTGAGTTAATGTTCTCTTTAAAACGTCCAGTAAGGGTTTAAATGAAACCCGGCTCTGATAATGAATGGATATATTGTTGTTTCCGTTTTGCATACTAATTATTCAATAAATTTTATGGGATTGATTTCAAAAGGACGGAAAAGTTAATCAAAGCTTTAAAAGTATAAGATAGTTAAGTAAAATTAATAATTGTGATTCAGTACTGCTATTTTTTTAATTGGAAGCTTACTCATAAAAACACTCAAAATTCTAAAATGAATTAAATAAATGGCCATCTTACTCAGTATGTTAATTATTAACGGAGAAGTACCTGCAAATGGTTTTTAATCCGCAATCCCTGCATTTGGGGTTTCTGGCCAGGCAGATATATCGGCCATGCAGGATTAGCCAATGATGAGCTTGATGAATAAGTTCCTGCGGGAAATTTTTTATCAGCTCTTTTTCCACTGCAAGAGGTGTTGAAGCTGATTGTTTAACCAGGCCTAATCGTTTGCTAACTCTAAACACATGTGTGTCTACTGCCATATTGGGTTGCTTATCTATTACTGATGTAATTACATTAGCTGTTTTTCTTCCAACACCGGGCAGTTGAATTAATTCATCTACGGTCATTGGTATTTTACCATCAAATTTTGTCATCACCTTTTGGGCCATGCTAATTAGGTGTTTGGTTTTATTGTTGGGATAGGAAATACTTTTTATGTAGGGAAACAGCTCATCAAAAGACGCCTTACTTAATGATGTTACGTCAGGAAACCTATCTAATAAAGCAGGAGTGGTCATATTTACTCTCTTGTCTGTACACTGGGCAGACAGAATTACTGCAACTAATAATTGGTAAGGGTCAACATAAATAAGTTCTGTTTCAGCATCAGGGGTATGCTGATGAAAATATTCAATTACAAACCGGTAACGTTCTTTGCGGGTCATAATGCAAGTTAGGGCTAAGAGGTAATTCCGATAGCTTTCGGGAGTGAAAAGAGGTGAAAGAAGAGTTACTCTTGACAATAAAAAAAACATCCCGAAGATTTGTCGGGATGAAATAAATTTTTGTAAAGAAACCAACTGGAGCTTATGCTTCCTGTCCGGTTTTTTCCCTTGCGTAGTTTAAAACATTTAAAACTACTTCTGTACGGGGAGATTGTTTGATCTTATCCAATCGCTGCATGGAAGTCTTTAAAACTGAAAGCTTTTCACGAAGTGTCCAGTCAATCTTCAAAGCCTTTTCAATGGCAGCGGTTTGCCGGGGAGTGGTTTCCTTATACAAATACAATAAAAGATCCTCAGGGGTAAATTTTGTCATTAGCAATCCATTAATGTCCTAAAAAAGATGTTGTCCTTGAAAAAGAGAAATTGAAACGTCCAAAATGGAAACGGAAGTTAGGTTGCCTTATTGTGTAAAGCAGGGCTATTTATCCACAACATCGTGTTTTTCCGATATTATGAAAAGATCCTCATTATCTCTTTTCATCATATACTTTTCCCTTGCGTATTTTTCCAGAATTGCTGGATTGGTTTTAAGTTGTTCTAATTCAAAGGTTTCTTTAGCTATCTCTTTTTGATAATGGGATTTACTGACTTCCAGTTGTTTTAGCTCACGGGTATGTTCTAGTTGGGTAAAAATATCCCTTGGATCAAAAAAAAGCATCCAGACTATAAAACCAGCGATGCCGAGGAAATACTTGTTTTTAAGCCAGGCAGGAATGTGGTTTAGGAGTTTCATAGTTTGAAGTTTGAGGTTCGATGTTATGAGATATTGCTTTAAAGGTTGTTTCTTTTAACCTCAAACTTCAAATCTCAAACGTCGAATAATTATTTCCCAAATTTAATCTTTCCTTTCGGATATACTGCTGACATGCCCAACAATTCTTCAATTCTGATTAACTGATTATACTTTGCCATTCTATCGGTACGTGAAGCACTCCCGGTTTTTATCTGTCCACAATTTAAGGCCACAGCCAGATCAGCAATCGTTGTATCTTCTGTTTCACCACTGCGATGACTCATGATAGTATTGTATCCATTATGCTGAGCCATGGTTACTGCATTAATAGTTTCTGTGATGGTACCTATCTGGTTTACTTTTACCAGTAAAGCATTACCAATACCCTTATCAATGCCCTGTTGTAATCTTGTTACATTCGTTACAAAGAGATCATCACCCACCAGCTGACATTTATCGCCAACCGCTTCGGTCAGCATTTTCCAACCTGCCCAATCGTCTTCTGCCATCCCATCTTCAATGCTGCAGATGGGGTATTGTTTTACCCAACCTGCCCAGTACTTTACTAATTGCTCACTGCTCATTTCTTTACCACTGCTTTTATGAAACACATACTTTTTCTTTTTGCCATCCCACAATTCGCTATTTGCAGCATCCATGGCAATTTTTATTTGTGAGCCAGACTTAAAACCTGCAGCTCCAATAGCAGTTAGTACAGTTTCAATTGCCTCTTCATTGCTTTGAATATTGGGAGCAAAGCCACCTTCATCGCCAACATTGGTGCTATATCCTTTTTTCTTCAATACACTTTTCAATGCATGAAAAATTTCCACCCCCCATCTCAGCCCCTCGCTGAACGAAGATGCACCAACCGGCATTACCATAAATTCCTGGAAATCGATTTTATTATCAGCGTGGGCGCCGCCATTAAGAATATTCATCATAGGTATGGGAAGCGTTTTTGCATTTGTTCCTCCAATATATCTGTAAAGCGGCAGCGCTGATTCTTCTGCTGCAGCTTTAGCAACAGCCATACTTACGGCAAGAATTGCATTCGCTCCCAGCTTTCCTTTATTGGTTGTTCCATCCAGTTGAATCATCATTTCATCAATACCGGTTTGGTCAGCTACATCATAACCTAGCAAAGCAGGAGTAATCGTCACATTCACATTTTTTACTGCCTTTAAAACTCCTTTACCACCATATATCTTTTTATCATCATCACGAAGCTCCACCGCTTCATGAATTCCGGTGCTGGCGCCACTGGGCACAGCTGCCCGGCCTAATGCTCCTTCATCAGTTAATACATCTACTTCAATAGTAGGATTGCCTCTTGAATCTAATATCTGTCTTGCAAAAATTTCAGAAATGTAACTCATGATTTAGTTGCTTGTTTATTGTTTGTAGTATTTAGTTATTTCCCCCCGGTTGGAATACTGTTCATCTTCGGTTGCGTCGCACTCTTGTACCGCATAAATTTTATTCAGCTTTTTGTGTCAGGCTTCTGAACACATCTTCCAGGCTTTTACTTTCGCTCTGCAAAGAAACGATGTTGAGATTATGCTGCAAAGAGAGTTCCAGTATTTGTTTACGTAATTGTTCAGGATTATCTGTTTCAAACAACCAATTGTTTGCTTCATCACTTCGTGCTGATGTAGCTTCGGATAAATTTTGCAACAGGTTGTTATCAACCGGTTCTTTAAAATTTACTTTTACTACATTGGAGGAAGAGCGGTTTCTTAAATTACTCAGTTTATCATCAGCCACTATTTCCCCTTTATTGATAATGATCACCCGGTCACAAATAGCTTCTACTTCCTGCAGGATATGGGAAGAAAACAAAACCGTTTTATTTAATCCCTGATTTTTTATTACATCCCTGATTTCAATAATCTGGTTAGGATCTAATCCGCTGGTGGGTTCATCAAGTATTAAAACTTCGGGATCGTGAATTAAAGCTGCCGCGAGGCCTACTCTTTGTTTATACCCTTTTGATAACTGCCCGATTTTCTTTTTGCTTTCAACAGTCAAACCAGTTAAAGCAATTACTTCTTCCACTTTAGTTTTTTTATTTCTTATCCCATGTAATTCTGTAATAAAGCGGAGATACTCTCTTACGTACATTTCATAATACAATGCATTCAGCTCGGCGAGGTAACCAATTTTTTTCTTTGCTTCTAATGGATTTTCAGAAATATTTTGGCCACACACATAAGCGCTGCCGCCGGTTTGTTCCAGGTAACCGGTTATTATTTTCATGGTAGTGGATTTCCCGGCTCCATTCGGACCCAGGAAACCAACAATTTCACCTTTATTTACTTTGAAGGAAATATTATTTACTGCTTTTTGATCACCGTAAACTTTCAGAAGGTTTTTTACTTCAATGGACATACAGCAAAAGTAATGTCTCAATGTGAAAATGGCGCAATTACTTAATTAAAAGAAATTGTATAATTCAGTAATTTTCACATTTTCTTTTTCATTTCGCTGCCACAGCAATCTTTGAATCGGCTGTGCCATAATATAAATACCATTTGTTTTTGTAATTCACCAGCCCCTCAACAAAACAAACATGATTTACCTGTCCGCTGATTTCATAAGATTTATCGGGCTTCATAAAATATGAATCCATGCGATCAATCATTTTTGAAGGATCATTTTTATCCAATAATATTTGTGATGCTGCATAGGTACCTTCTGCCAGACTTGTATCTCCTTTTGCAGGAACATTCCGGCTGTTATAGATCAATACAATTCCTTTATCAGTAAGCATGGCTGGTGGACCGGATTCAACCAGATCACTATCAAATTTTCCTGTTCGGGGACCAAATACAACCAGAAGTTTGCCATCACTCGTTTCTATAGGGGTCCAGTTAATTAAATCATCAGAGCTGGCAAGAAAGATATTTGTATCTCCCCAATACATCCAGTATTTACCATTAATTTTTGTTGCAACCGGTGTTCCATTTTTGTAAATGGAAACTATTGATCCGGATTTACTCCATTCATTTATATATTTCCCGTTTTTTGTTTTTGCAAATACAGGACCCTGTTTTATCCAATGTTGCAGATTAGTGGAATTAGCTACCAGTAGTCTTGCTTTATCACCATCATAGGCCGTATAAGTCATATAATAGACTCCAGTCTCATCTTCTACCACTCTGGGGTCTTCGCAACCGCCTTCCCATTCATATTTTTTTTGTTCATCATTATCAGGATAAAGAACCGGAATCGGATGCCTTGTAAAATGCAATCCATCGGTACTCCATGCCAAACCAATTCTGGACGTGCCGGCAAATTTGCCCACCTTATCTTCCGCCCTGTATAACATAAAGACCGTATCATGGCGAACGATGGCAGCCGGATTAAACACATCTTTTTCCTCCCACTTTACATTACCGATAATGGGACAATTAAAAATGGTTGTGGTATCCGGAGTTAATAACGGGTTTACTTCATCCGATTTAGCGAAGGGTAGCAATGCCCACTCTTTATTTATTTGTGAAGAATTTTTGCAGCTTCCAATTGCACAAAAGATAAAAAGCAGGTAAAGTAATCGCATCATTTAAAAATTAAAGATCATCATATTCATACAACTCATCAATATGTGTTCCTGCTTTCATTTCAAATACAGGTTTTATCAGGCCATCTTTTAATCCATACACCCAACCATGAAGATCAGGCCGCTGTTCTGCTTTCCATGCTTTTTGAATGATGGAAGTTTTAGCAAGATTAAAAACCTGTTCCTGTACATTAAGCTCAGTTAATCTGTTTTCTTTTGATTCTGCATCCTCTATTTCATCCAGTTCTTTTCTGTGAATACGGTAAACATCTTTAATATTCCGCAGCCACATATTCAGCACCGGTTTAAAATCATTCTTGGTGATCGCCGCTTTTATACCCCCGCATCCATAATGCCCGCATACAATTACATGTTTTACTTTTAAATGGTTTACAGCAAAATCGAGAACACTAAGCAGATTCACATCTGTATTAATTACAAGATTGGCCACGTTACGGTGAACAAAAATTTCACCCGGTTGAGTACCGGTAATTTCATTGGCCGGCACCCGGCTGTCACTGCAACCGATCCATAAAAATTCCGGAGACTGAAGATGGGCAAGCTGGTTAAAAAAATCGGGATCGTTTTTAATTTTTCCTGCCGCCCAGTTCTTATTTTCCTGTAAAAGTTTTTCGTATGAGTGCATACAGCAAAAATAAAGAGTGAAATCAGATTAATCATTTATTTCTGCTGAGCTTTCCGGAAGATGATCATATTGGTTGGTGAGTGCATACCAGCCAAAAATCATCATGCCCAAAGCGATGGGAATAAAAATGATTACAAATACTGTCCACTGGATCTTTGTATCAATAACAGGTTTTTTTACTATTTCAGCTGCTGCGGTTCTAATAAGAAAGTAAATAGCCAATGGCCCCATTACCATCCAGATTACCCCTGCATATTTTTTTATTTTATTCATAAAAAAGTTTAATCAGTTACATCCGGATCAATTTTGTTGGTTATATATATAAGCCCTATCAATAAGCAAACAGCAGCGATGATCATCGGATAATATAACCCCACCAATTTATCAGCAGTATAAATAGTTGTCAGTAAAGTAGCGATAAAAGGAGTTAATCCTCCAAAGATCCCATTGCCAATGTGGTAAGGTAAACTCATAGAGGTATACCTTATTTTGGTAGGGAACATTTCTACAAGAAAAGCGGCAATTGGTCCATAAACCATGGTGACATAAACAATCATGATGAATACAATGCCAATCATCATCCAGTAATTTGAAGTGTTCAATAGTTTGGATATTTTTATATCAGGCTTAATGGTCGTCTTGCCGGGATCTGTATAAACTGTATCTGTTTTTACTTCTGTTATTTTTATTCCTTCCTTAAAAAAATAATTAGTTGTTTGTTTACGTACTGAATTCCCTGTATTGCCAATGGGAGATAAGCTGTTTTTTATTTCTTTTTGTTCAACCAGTTCAGTTTTATTTTTTGTGTCTGAAATAATAACAAGCTGATTAAAAAGTGGACGATAAGTTATTATCGCCAACATCATTCCTGTTAACATGATCCATTTTCTTCCCACTCGGTCACTCCATTTTCCGAATACTACAAAAAGAGGAGTGGCAAATAAAATAGCCCAGATAAGAATGGTACGGGATTGTTCAAAATCTATTTTGCAGACATTTTCAATAAATGATTGTGCATAGAACTGACCTGTGTACCAAACAACACCTTGTCCCATGGTTGCTCCGAATAAAGCGAGCAATACCATTTTCAGATTACTGCGGTGCGTAAAACTTTCTTTCAACGGATTTACTGAAATTTTTCCTTCATCTTTCAGTTTGGCAAAGAGTGGCGACTCTTTCATCTTTAGCCGGATATAAATTGAAATAGCAACAAGGATGATCGAAACAAGGAAAGGGATACGCCATCCCCAATCATTGAATTTGGTTATTGATTTTGTAAGATCTGCATCCAGGCTATGACGGGTAATTAAAATAATCCCAAGAGATAAAAACAAACCCAGCGTGGCTGTTGTCTGAATCCATGAAGTGAAATATCCTCTTTTATCCGGAGGTGCATGTTCGGCAACATAGGTTGCTGCTCCGCCATATTCCCCGCCCAATGCTAATCCCTGTAATAATCTTAATACTAAAACTATGATGGGTGCGGCAAACCCAATACTTTCATAAGAAGGAACCAGCCCTATGGCAAAAGTGGAACCTCCCATAATGATAAGGGTAAGAAGAAATGTGTACTTCCGTCCAATCAAATCCCCAAGTCTTCCGAATACCAGTGCCCCGAAAGGACGAACTATAAAACCAGCTGCAAAGGTTGCCAATGTAGAGAGTAAAGCTGCTGTAGGATTTGTTTTTGGAAAAAACTGACTGGCAATAACCGTGGCAAGGCTTCCGAATATGTAAAAATCATACCACTCGATTAATGTGCCTACTGAAGAAGCAGCAATTACTTTCCAGATACCTTTTGTTTGATTTTGCATCATAATAAAAAAGCAGAGGTCGTTGGTTTCTAAAAGAAAGTTTAAGATAGTTTAAAATGATAAATACAATCGTATTTTTTTTGAATCATTAAAACTAAATTTACCGGGACAAAAAATTTACACATGTATCCATTCCAGATTACATCCTTTGAGCAGTATAAAGAAACATATCAGGAAAGCATCAACCACCCGGAAAAATTCTGGGCAGCCGTGGCTGAAAATTTTCAATGGAGAAAAAAATGGGATAATGTACTGAACTGGAATTTTAAGGAACCAAAAGTAGAATGGTTCAGCGGTGCTAAACTGAACATTACTGAAAACTGTATTGACCGCCACCTGGCAACAATGGGAGATAAGCCTGCTATTATCTGGGAGCCCAATAACCCGGATGAAAGAACAAGAACCGTTACTTATAACCGGTTGCATAAACGGGTTTGTCAGTTTGCACAGGTATTAAAAAATAATGGAGTAAAGAAAGGTGATCGTGTTTGTATATACATGGGCATGATACCCGAACTGGCCTATGCAATATTAGGATGTGCCCGTATCGGCGCAATTCATAGTGTAATCTTTGGCGGGTTCTCTGCACAAAGTATAGCGGACAGATTGTTTGATGCACAGGCGGAATATATTGTTACTTGTGATGGAGCCTATCGGGGTGGTAAAGACATTCCGTTAAAAAGTGTGATTGATGATGCATTGATCGGAAACAGAACGGTGAAAAAAGTGATTGTTTATACCCGGACAAGAACTCCTGTTAGTATGCTGAAAGGAAGAGATTTGTGGTGGGAGGATGAAATGGAATATGCAGAAACACAAATTGAAAAAGAGGGTGTGGTATCCTTTCCTGCGGAAGAAATGGATGCAGAAGATCCTTTGTTTATTTTATATACTTCCGGTAGCACAGGAAAACCTAAAGGCGTAGTACATACTTGTGCCGGTTATATGGTTTGGACCACTTATACTTTTGTAAATGTTTTTCAATACAAGCCAGGTGATTTATTTTTTTGTACGGCTGATATTGGCTGGATAACAGGCCACAGTTATATTGTGTACGGACCATTAAGTGCAGGCGGCACTTCAGTAATGTTTGAGGGAATTCCTACGTATCCTGATGCCGGAAGATTTTGGGATATCATTGATAAATACAAAGTGAATATTCTCTATACAGCCCCGACTGCCATAAGAAGTTTAATGGGATTTGGTTTAGAACCGCTGAAAGGGAAAGATTTATCATCATTAAAAATTTTAGGAACTGTTGGAGAACCTATTAATGAAGAAGCATGGCATTGGTATGATGAAAATATTGGAAAGAAAAAATGCCCTGTTGTAGATACCTGGTGGCAAACGGAAACCGGTGGTATCCTGATTTCAAATCTGGCAGGCATTACACCTTCAAAACCAAGTTGGGCAACTTTGCCAATGCCCGGAGTGCAGCTTGTTATAGTAGACGAAAATGGAAAAGAAGTAAGGGAGAAAGATGATACCGGTTTTCTGAAAGGCAATCTATGCATCAAAGCCCCATGGCCTGCAATTATCAGAACAACTTATGGGGATCATGATCGTTGCCGTAAAAATTATTTTGAAACCTATCCCAATTTATATTTCACAGGCGATGGTGCTTTGAAAGATGATATCGGCAATTACAGAATTACAGGAAGAGTGGATGATGTATTAAATGTAAGTGGTCACAGAATCGGAACAGCAGAAGTAGAAAATGCAATTAACATGCATGCCGGTGTGGTGGAGAGTGCTGTAGTGGGTTACCCGCATGATTTAAAAGGACAGGGTATTTATGCATTTGTAATAGACAATAACCGGCATGGGGATGAGGACCTGACAAGAAAAGATATTTTGCAAACAGTAACGAGAATCATCGGTCCCATTGCCAAACCCGATAAAATTCAGTTTGTAAAAGGATTACCAAAAACAAGAAGTGGAAAAATTATGAGAAGGATTCTTAGAAAAATTGCAGAAGGAGATTTAAATAACCTGGGTGATATAACTACTTTACTTGATCCGGGAGTAGTAGAAGAAATAAAAAAAGGAAAGCTTTAAAAAAATAAAGCAGCCGGGTCAGCTGCTTTAAAAGGTTTTTCTGAAATATGTTGACAGGTTAGAAAGTAATAACTGACAACGAATATAGCCGCACAATATATAGCCGCAAAATTTGTATCAGTAATTTCTTAAAGAAAATATCCACAATTCATTAAGAGTTTCAATCATGAAAAATTATTTTTGAATCTGCATCAAGATTTTTTGGCAGTATATTCTATGACTAAAACCAATACCAGCAAGTATTTAAAGTCTATTTCACGATGGGTGATTCGGGTTTTAATTTTTCAGTTGATACTCGTCAATATCAGCGCAGCATTTCATGCCTACCGGATTACACATTATTATGATGATGAAAAAACAAGAAACCTTTCCCCCTCCAATGGCACAATTTTTTTAAGGACATGGCGATTGATGACAGGAAGGAAATTAGCCAGGTCACGTATTAATTACTATCCTGAAATGCCTTATGATACGGTACAGCTTGCTACTGCAAATAATAATAAAATTAATGGCTGGCTGATAAAAGCAGATTCTTCAATTGGTACTGTTATTTTGTTTCCTGGATTGGGATCAAATAAATCAGCAGTCCTTTCTGAGGCATATGAGTTTCTTTCTATGCATTACAATACATTATTAATTGATATAAGAGCACATGGTAACAGTGAGGGAATTGCTTGTTCATTGGGAGTAAAAGAAGCAGAAGAAGTAAGACTTGTTTTTGATTATATAAAAGGAACAGGAGAAAAAAATATTATTTTATGGGGTATTTCTTTAGGCTCGGTGATAATTACAAAAGCTATTTATGATTATGGGATTGAACCCCAAAAGGTGATTTTAGAAATGCCTTTTGACAGATTACAAGATCATCTGAAAGCCAGAGCCAGGGTTTTGGGTTTCCCCGATGAACCTTTTGGTTTTCTTGTAACTCTTTGGGCAGGCATTGAACAGGGTTACTGGGGGTTTACTCATAAAACTTCCCGGTATGTAAAAAAGTTATACTGCCCTGTGTTGCTTCAATGGGGTGCAAATGATCATTATGTACTAGAAAAAGAAACAAAAACAATTTTTTCCAATATAGGATCGAAAGAAAAGAACCTGGTGATTTACCAAAAAGCAGGCCATGAATCAATATTGAATTACGAAAGTGCTAAATGGAAATCTTCTGTAAGAGATTTCCTGGGAAAATAATTACTTGCGAATGATCACTTTTGTACCGGCTGGAACAAAGCTGTAAATTTCTTCCACATCTTCATTTTTCATGGAAATGCATCCTAATGTCCAGTTTTTATATCGGTCAATCTGGAAATCTTCGTGAGGCCATGTACCATGAATACCAATGCCCCCGCCGATTCTTGCTGAAAATGGAATTTCACCGTTTTGCTTTCTTCGATTGAATTTGTCCTTGCTTTCTTGATTAGGATAGTCAATAGACATAAAGCGGTCCCACTTGTCATGTATCCTTTTTGATACTATTTTAAATGTGCCTTCAGGAGTATTCCGGTCGCCTTCCATTTTTTTATCGGAAAGAGAGTTATTCCCGAATACTACCGGGTAAGTGGCATACCAGCCCTGATCATCATAGACATTCAATTCGTAATCTGATTTGTCTATAATTATATAAACAACCCCAACAGGTCCCATTTTTTTATTTATGGAGCCAGTTTCAAAATCGGGCCTGACAATAGAATAATGATTAGAAAAAAGAAATCCGCTACCTGCTAAAATTGATGTGAGTACGAACAAAGTTTTCATGGCCATCTCTTTCTTTTTTGCTTTGTAATTTTCAAACGACGTGCCATAACTTTTTATTTTAGTCCTTTGTTATGATTTAACGTCGCTTTTACAAAATAGAATGATCACATGACCTATGCAATGGGATTTTATATGAAATAAATCATAGTCTGTCAGTGAAATGATACATGATAATTCCCTGAATTACGAAGAATATTTCCGACTTGTCAATGGAATACTTTTTGTTCCATTTTTTTTGCCTGATCAATCATATGTTGGAGACTTTCAACCGAGGGCACTTTTCCTGCAAGCCCGAATTGATTATTCACTTCAAGCATTTTTGCATGCAGGTTTTCAGCTTTCCGGTGAGCCAGTTCTTTTACAGAATCCACACCGGAAGCTTCGAGCAGTTCAGAAAATTGTCCGGCTACTCTATCAATTCTCATGAGATCTGCATGGTTTACCCAGGTTAGGACCAGCGACTCAGGAATTTCAGTTTTCTCAGCAAGATGCTGCCGGCCCGATTTTGTACCACTTTTTTGTAACAGATCATCAGTCGTATGAATACCCAATTCGGCAAGCCGATCTCCATAAGTTTCTCCAATACCTTCTATTTTTTTTATATCATAGCTCATAAATCACTTTTTTTTGATTGGCCTAAAGTTAGGAGATTAATGATACCAACAATATGATGCAAAAAAAACCGGCCCTGATAAGAGCCGGTCTTTTACATGAGAAAGAAAAGAATTTTTACCAATTACTTAATCTGAATCCAACAGTGTAAGGTATCTGATCAAGACCTTTATCCCACATATTGTTCAAAGCATAGCTGCCATACAATTTTACAGGTCCCAATAATAGTTCTCCAACATATGACAGTTTCCATCGTTTCAGATCAAAGTCGCTTCTTATTTTGTCTTTGTCATCGCCTATTTTGGTTTTTTGACGGGCACTATATAAATACCCGGCGCTGAGTCCTCCACTGAAGCCAAAACCGTTTTTTCGGTCAGGAGTAAAATTAAAGTTCAACATCATAGGAACGGTGAGATAATCTGCTGCAAGTTTGTTTTTCTTTGCTCCTTTAAGTGAATTATCAATAGATATAAGAGTAGGATTTTTCTGAAATTTTACCCGCTCATCTTCAAAAGAATAATTGTTTAGATCCAATCCTAAACCATATTTCAGATTTACTACATGTTTGATCATATTCAGCCTCTGCATAAAGAACCAAAGGTTTACATTTTTTGATTTACCGGCTCGCAGGTCAAACCAATCTTTGTTACTGCCGGGTGCAAATGCCTGAGTCCCTGCCGATGCATAATTGGTATTATCGGTAAAATTGGAAAATCCAAGATCCACGATCCACCAGTTAGTGGCTACATTTTCATTTTTATTTTTGTAACGGCCAGGAATTTTTATCTCTCTATCATGGGATATGATTTCTCTTTCATTGCTGCCAGCTTTTCTGATGATGATCATCCCGCCAATACGAATGGTATCACCATCATCTTTTTTTTCGTCCTGGGCAAATGCTGTATTTAAAGTGAATGCCGCTATGCTTATGAATAAAATCCTTTTCATCGGTTATGTTAATTTAATAGTTTGAAATTTATTTTAATGATACTGCAAATACTCCCACCAGCAATTTATTATCGTCAGTTGTGGTTTGAATTTTGGTACGATGTTCAAATACCCGGGTTGCTTTTCTTAAAAATCCCTTAAGCCCACCTTTGTCAGAAGATGCATCTTCTTTATAATTCGCAAACCCGGTTCCTGATGTGTTCTGATTGTTTAACGCAGGAGTATTTCTTTCTGTTACATTATTATTGATAAAAATCTCATTTGCTTTTTCCGGATCATTTATTACTACAGCATCATTATCAGATTTTCTGATCTCAGGAATATTAACTTCTTTGGTTAAATCTATTTTTGCAATCAACGGTTGGTCAACACTTCTTTTTTCTTTTGGTAAATTATTTTTATTCTTTTTTAATATTGAAGAAATATTGTTTTTAGCAACTGTGCTTTCTTTTGGAAGAATTATTTCCTTTTTATCCCTGATTTTTTCAGATGTTGCTAAAGGTTTTTCTATGACTGCAATGTTTTTATTAATGCCTGAATTATTTTTTATTTCTTTTTCAACCGGTTTTTGTGCTGGCTTAACGGCAGATGCAATTTCAGGCTTGCCATCTTTCTTACTGTTGGTAATTAACCTGAAAGTAACCAGCCCTGTAATTAAAATAAGAATAGCTGCTACTGCCACTCGAAGCCATATCATTCTTATAACATGTACTTTTTCTTCTTTTCTGTAAAGAATGGATTTATCGGGAAAAAAGATATCTGTTTCAGGTTGAAGTTTTGTTTTTTGCAGCAGAGCCAGCTCCAGTTGAATGGATGGATGATTTGCTGCAAATATTTCTACTACATTGTTTTCTTGTGTACTTAATTCACCATCTATATAGGAAAGAAGTTGCTCATGGTAATTGGCGGGATTGATAAAAGCATTTTCTTTAGTTAGTAACAATTCTTTCTTGGCAAATGAAATATTTTCATCAGGAGTAAAACGGGTTTCGCCAAACAATTGGAACTCTTCCCGCAGGTCAGGGGTTTCCTTAACAAAATCCTCTACCAGCTTTTTTTGCTGAGCATTTAATTCATTATCCCAATAAAGGATAAAAAACTCTTCGTGATTATGGCGATCGATATTCATTTTTCTTTCTTTACTTTTTAAATCACATAATCAACTTTAACCAGATACTCTTTCAACTGTACCCTTGCCCTATGCAGGTACACTTTTACCTGGCTTTCGCTAAGGTTCGTGATTTGACCTATTTCCTCATAACTATAGCCCTCATAGTCTTTAAGCAAAACAAGAGTTCGTTGGGTTTCACTTAATCTTGCCAAGGCTTCATTTAAAATCTTTTTAAGGTTATTGGATGGCTTGTTTACAGTTTTTATTTCCTCATTAAACTCCTCTTTCAATTGTATCCTTTTTACTTTTCTTATATGGTCAATCATTTGACGGTAGGCAACAGTAAAGAGATAAGACTTGCTTTTAGAGGCGTCAACCTCATCCCGGTGCCGCCACATTTTTTCGAAAGCAGTTTGCACCACATCACGGGCATCCTCTTCATGCCTGAGGTTTTTCAAGATAAAGCGATACACATTATCAGCATATGTATTGACACATTCGTTATATTCTTTTTCAGTCATAAACAGCAGATAAAAGGCAAAAGTACTTAAGAGATCTTCTCTCTAAAGTAATACGGCTTAGGGAAGAATAAGTTACAGGAAACGATAATAAATTTTGAAGCCAAA
Organism: Sphingobacteriales bacterium; assembly: GCA_023251235.1. GTDB lineage: Bacteria > Bacteroidota > Bacteroidia > Chitinophagales > Chitinophagaceae > VBAS01. Next base: position 25,787 of record JAHEZE010000023.1, read on the forward strand.
GGTTTGTAAATCAACGGGAAATTTCAACACTTGAAAAAAATTGGTGAGAAAGGGTTTCCCAGATCATTTCACCGGAAGGGGGGGTTTTACCCTTGTTTTGGGAACAGTCTTCCAAAGACTCTTTGCATGTTTCCTTTTTTGAGGATATACGGGCTGAAGACCATAATACAAAAAAACTTCCTGCAATCAACAGCAAAACAAGTGCAGCTCTTATCAGGTATTTTTTTTGCATCGGTGTTAGTTTCAACATTTGACGAAGGTATTCATCAAAATGTTACAGTAAAATTAAATTAACATTAAGCTTGGGTCAAGGAGTTTTTGACCAAAAGTGACATTTACCCGGTAGAATGCGGAAAAGCAGGGGTGAATGGATACAAGGCTAATCAGGTGAACATCCTTATTCTATATTTGCGAATAAACCCTGATTTTATATGAATGAGAAATTTGTAAAACGCATTGCTCAAGGAGTAGAAGAGATTAAAATTTCCGGACTGTATAAAACTGAAAGAATTATTACGAGTCCGCAAGGCCCTGAAATAACCGTAAATGGCAAAACGGTTCTGAATTTTTGTGCCAATAATTATCTTGGCCTTTCATCACATCCCAAAGTAATTGAGGCAGCACATAAAACAATAGATTCTCATGGTTATGGAATGAGCAGCGTACGGTTTATTTGTGGCACCCAGGATATTCATAAAGAATTAGAAAAAAAACTTTCTGAGTTTTTAGGAATGGAGGATACTATTTTATATGCAGCTGCTTTTGATGCCAACGGTGGAATTTTTGAGCCCTTGTTCAATGATGAAGATGCAATTATTTCTGATGCTTTAAATCATGCCAGCATTATTGATGGTGTTCGTTTGTGTAAGGCTCAGCGATTCAGGTACGAGCATAATGATATGAATAATCTTGAAGAAAAATTGAAAGAAGCTTCAAATTTAAGAAGCAGGATTATTGTTACCGATGGAAGTTTCAGTATGGATGGCACTATTGCGCAATTGGATAAGATTTGTGACCTGGCGGATAAATATGATGCAATTGTGATGATTGATGAATGTCATTCATCAGGGTTCCTGGGAAAAACAGGCAGAGGTACTCATGAATACCGTGGAGTAATGGGAAGGATTGATATTATTACCGGAACATTAGGAAAGGCATTGGGCGGTGCAAGCGGAGGGTTTACCAGCGGAAGAAAAGAGATTATTGAAATGCTCCGGCAAAAGTCAAGACCTTATTTATTCAGCAATACTCTGGCACCAGCTATTACAGGAGCTTCCATTGCTGTTTTGGATATGCTTACGGAAACGACACATCTCAGAGACAAATTAGAATCCAATACAAAATATTTCAGGCAAAAAATGACGGAAGCGGGGTTTAATATTAAACCAGGCGATCATCCGATTGTGCCAATCATGTTATACGATGCAGTACTGGCACAAAATTTTGCCTCCAAGCTCCTGGAGGAAGGCATTTATGTTATTGGATTCTTTTTCCCTGTGGTGGCAAAAGGCCAGGCAAGAATAAGAGTACAAATCAGTGCTGCCCATGAACAACATCATCTGGAAAAAGCAATAACAGGGTTTACTAAAATTGGCAAAGAACTGGGAGTTTTAAAATGAGTTAGGTTTCAAAATAAAAAGACATTCAGGAAAACTGAACGTCTTTTTATTTTTTTAGAAATAGTTTATTTAATATGCAAATTACCCGCCACTTGTTTCAACTGATCAATTCCAACATTATCACCATTTAAAACAACAAGATATCTTTCGCCGGTGAAATAAGTGAATGTACAATCGTTACGATCTTTCCTGCAATTTATTATAGCCCTGCCTCCGTTAAACTCGATAGACTTGGTGTATTCTCTTTCATTATCCTGTTCAAAATTCATAAGACCAAAATATTGCATGTTATAATAGGCAGCTCCAATAGTACCGGCACAATCAAAGATGGAAACTTTGATTTTTGTTGTGTCATTTGTTTCATAGTCTGCACTTACTGTATGGGCTATACCCGCCATACTAACTGCATCAAGGTTAGATTGGGGAGCCCCCATAAGTTCTTTTGGCATCAGAGCCTTTAATTCGTCAATAGAAAGTGGATTAAGTTTCTGAAGTTCTTCCATTTTATTCTTCATTTCTTCACCTTTGTTTGCCATATCCTTAACGTCTATTGTAGTTTTATTCCCTTCATCGTCTTTTACAGTTATTTTATCTTTATTGCTATTACAGGCAAATAATATGGAGGCTGTAAGAATACATAGTAAAAGTCTCATAAGTTTATTTTTTAAAAGTTGAATGAATTGATTACTGAAAGTTAGGAGTTTTACTATTATATCCCTTGATTTTAGTCTATTTTCCCCTTTATCTTGCTCTAAATTTTTCATGGAAGGGCTATGAATTGTAAAACTGGCATAGTATTTTCGTGTTCTCCTTTGAATGACTTATTTTCTAACCATCCTCCATGAATACCGGGTATAAATTTACCCGATATTAAAAAACAAGCATGAAAAAATTTTTGCTTATCCTTTTAGCCGGATCATTAATGGCCCTACTATTTTCTTCTTGTTCAGCCCAAAAAAGAGATTGCATGGGAGTAAGACACTATAAGCTTAAGAACGGAATTTACCTTTGATTGATTCTTATAATAAATTCTTCTGAAACCCGTCGCCGGTTTTTTTGTTTTCTGGTACACAAGAAAAAGTTACACTTACCTTTGCAGACATTTATTAATTCATGATGAAGTACGTTTTTTATTTAGTCTCCATTGTAATTTTATCGGCTTGTTCTCTGAATAATGTTAAGGAAGATGATGCCTTAAAAAAATATTTTAATGAAAATAAAGTAGATGGTTGTTTTGCTTTATATAATAATGCCACGAATCAATTCACTATTTTTAATCTTAAGCGTTACAGGGACAGCAGTTTTCTTCCTGCTTCTACTTTCAAGATTGTAAATTCACTGATCGGACTTCAGGAAGGAGAGATTGTTAATGACAGTATGGTGATAAAATGGGACGCCATAAAACGGTCAATAGAAAGCTGGAATAAAGACCTTACCATGTATGAAGCATTCCGTGTTTCAAGTGTTCCCTATTACCAGGAAGTAGCCAGAAGAATAGGAATAGAAAGAATGCAGTTCTGGTTAGATAGCCTGGGCTATGGCTCAAAAAAAATAACAACTTCAATTGATAGTTTCTGGCTTGACAATTCTTTAAAAATTACACCGGATGAACAACTAGGGCTTATAAAAAGACTTTATTTTAATCAGCTTCCATTTTTTAAAAATAACCAGGAAACTGTGAAGAGAGCTATGTTGTTTGAAAATAATTCTAATTATCGATTGGCGTACAAAACCGGTTGGGGTAAAAAAGAAAATGGAAATCAACTTGCTTGGATCGAAGGTTGGGTAGAAGAGAATAATCATCCGTATTTTTTTGTGTTGAATTTTGAAACTCCTGATGTCAATGCAGATATTCCCGGTATCAGAATGAAAATATTGAAAGATATTCTGACCCAGCTTGGCTTTCTGAAAGGAAAGATGTAATAGCAAAAATTTTATCAAACCTTACCACTCATTCTTTGTTAGTTTTGTATTAACTGAAAAGGTTTTTCTATTATGCAATTTTATTGTGAATCATTAACGGAATACAGACGCCTGAAGACAAAAGAAGTGAAGATCGGCGATTTGCTTCTTGGTAACCCCGATGGCTATCGGGGTCATCCCATCCGTGTGCAGACCATGACGACAACGGATACAATGGATACAATCGCCACTGTTGAACAAAGTATCCGCTGTATTGAAGCCGGCTCTGAACTTTTACGGATTACTGCACCTTCAAAAAACGAAGCGGAGAACTTATTAAATATTAAAAATGAATTAAGGAAAAGAGGATATAAAACTCCCCTCGTTGCCGATATTCATTTTACCCCCAACGCAGCGGAAATTGCAGCAAGGATTGTAGAGAAAGTGAGAGTGAACCCCGGAAATTATGTTGATAAAAAGAAATTCCAGGTTATAGAATATACAGATGCAGATTATGCTGAAGAGATTGATCGAATCCGGGAAAAATTTACTCCATTAATAAAGATCTGTAAAGAATATGGCACCGCCATGCGTATCGGTACCAATCATGGATCACTAAGTGATCGAATTATGAGCAGGTACGGTGATACTCCTATGGGTATGGTGGAAAGTGCAATGGAATTTCTTCGTACTGCAAGAAATGAAAGCTATCATAATATTGTTCTCAGTATGAAAAGCAGTAATCCGATGGTGATGGTTCAGGCATACAGGCTGCTGATCAAAACAATGCAGGATGAATTTGAAGAATGTTATCCTTTACATTTAGGAGTTACCGAAGCTGGCGATGGCGAAGATGGGAGAATAAAAAGTGCAGTAGGAATTGGTACGTTGCTGGAAGATGGGTTAGGAGATACTATTCGTGTATCATTGACAGAAGATCCTGAGCTGGAAATTCCCGTATGCAAAGATTTAGTAAAACGATATAATCAGGAGCCGGGAGTCAGAAGGCAGAAATCAGAAGATTCAAATTTGAGGTATTCTTATGACCCATTTAATTATTTGAGAAGGGAAACTTTTAAGGTCTGTAATATCGGGGGTAAATATATACCTGTTGTAATTGCGGATTTGAGTAAGATCGAAAACATCACACCAAAACATCTTGAAGATATTGGCTATTGCTATGATGAGACCACTGATAAATGGAATATTGGTGATACTGCAGCCGATTATATTTTTTGTAATCAGCCACTTGAATTTGAATTGCCGGGCACATTGAAAGTGCTTCTATTTCACGAAGCATGGCTCAATATAAAGAATAAAGAAAAGTATGTTCCTTTATTTGATGCACCCCAGTACCTTGATGAAAGTCTGGTAAAATCATCTTATTTGAACTTTGTGATGATAGACTATGCCTGGAAAGATTATTATTCAGAACCGGGACAAAAATTACAGGCAATATTGAAGGAAGATAGAACTGCTGTAATATGTTTTAGTTCTCCGAATAAAACTGCGATGCAGAATATTCGCAGTATGTTTGTTGACCTGTTGAGTAAGAGTATAAAGAACCCGGCAATAATTATTTGCGACAGTTCTTACACCAGTATGGATGAAAGCCTTATTCACTATGCAGTTGAGGCCGGCGCTTTATTGCTCGATGGTTTATGCGATGGTGTTTGTTTTGGTTATCATTATGGCAATAAAAACATTCCTCCACAAATAAAATTATTAAACTCAATTGCCTTTGGAATATTGCAGTCAACAAGAACAAGAATTTCAAAAACAGAATATATCAGTTGCCCCAGTTGCGGAAGAACTCTTTTTGATTTGCAGGAAACTACTGCTAATATCCGTTCCAGAACTCATCATCTGAAAGGCGTGAAGATCGCTATTATGGGATGCATAGTGAATGGCCCCGGTGAAATGGCGGATGCTGATTTTGGTTATGTGGGCAGCGGACCTGGAAAAATTACTTTATATAAAGGAAAAGAAGTAGTGAAGCGAAATGTAAACAGCGAAAGCGCCGTTGATGAACTTATCAACCTGCTTAAAGAAAGCAGTGCATGGGTAGAACCTTCAAACTAAAAGAATGAAAAAATCCATCTGGCTTTATTTATTTTTTATTTCACTGATTGCTGACCTGGCAGCTGTTTATTTTAAAAATGAAATGATTGCCTATGTTGCCAAGCCAATTGTGGTTTTTTCACTGATCTTTTATTTTATTTCTGTTACAGCTGGATTTAAAAGCAAGCTGGTTAAAATGATCATTGCGGCTCTTATCTTTTCCTGGCTGGGTGACATCCTGCTGATGTTTGAACCGTTGAATGGTAACTTTTTTATTTTCGGGCTGATAGCATTTTTAATAGCTCATGTTTTTTATATTTTCTTTTTTTCAATGGTCCGGAATGAAACACAAGTCAAATTGAAAGCTGGCTTAATGATTTTAGTGGCTGTTTATTATTCCGGGTTGATATATCTGTTGTACAATTATCTTGGGGAAATGAAAATTCCTGTTTTGGTTTATGGAATTGTGATCAGTACCATGTTCCTGTTTGCCATCCATATGTTAATAATAAAAAACAAGGGAGCAGGAAAATTAATGATGATGGGGGCCTTATTATTTGTGTCATCCGATTCTATTTTAGCTATTAATAAATTTTATCAGCCATTTGAATTTGCAGGGTTTTTTACCATGCTGACTTATGGTTTCGCTCAATTCCTGATTACATTGGGTGCTGTACGATATATTACTTTCACATCAAAACAATAAATTTGCTGAAAAGAATTATTTCAGCATAAGAGTGCGATGCAACAAAGACCGAATAGCAATGTGAAGCCGGGAACATAAAAAATAAATATGCAGCAAACAGACTTTCTCGTTATCGGATCAGGTATTGCAGGATTGACTTATGCCTTAAAAGTGGCGCAGCAATTCCCTGATAAAAAAATATTAGTAATTACAAAAGCGGCTGCTGATGAAACCAACACCAAATATGCGCAGGGTGGAATTGCTGTGGTGAATGATTTGGAGCATGACAGTTTTGAAAAACATATTGAAGATACCTTAATTGCCGGCGATGGTTTGTGCAATGAACATGTGGTGGAAATTGTAGTGAAGGAAGGGCCTGACAGGGTGAATGAGATCATTGAATGGGGTGCAAAGTTTGATAAAGAAGAAGATGGTGATTATAAAAGGGGAAAAGAAGGGGGGCATTCTGAATCCCGGGTTCTTCATCATAAAGATGTTACAGGCAAAGAAATGGAAAGAGCCTTGCTGGATGCAGTAAGCAAACAAAAGAATATTGAATTAAACAAACATTGTTTTGTTGTAGATATAATTACGCAACACCACCTTGGTTACCTGATTACCAAATCAACTCCTGATGTGGAATGTTATGGTGTGTATGTATTGAATCTGCAAACCAAACAGATTGAAAAGATTCTTACTAAAATAACAGTGATGGCTACCGGTGGTAATGGACAGGTCTATCGTACTACCACCAACCCTTTTATTGCTACCGGTGATGGTGTAGCAATGATTTACCGGGCAAAAGGAAGAATTGAAAACATGGAGTTCATCCAGTTTCATCCCACTGCATTATATGAACCGGGTGTCAGAGGCCAGGCATTTTTAATTACAGAAGCAGTAAGAGGCGATGGCGGAATTTTAAAAAATATGGATGGTGATGCGTTCATGGAAAGATATGATGAGCGAAAAGATCTGGCGCCGAGAGATATTGTAGCAAGAGCGATAGACAGTGAAATGAAAAAATCAGGTACCGAACATGTATACCTTGATTGCCGGCATTTCAGTAAAGAAAAATTTGTAGAGCATTTCCCCAATATTTATCAAAAGTGTTTAAGCATTGGAATAGATATTACTCAGCAAATGATTCCTGTGGCGCCGGCTGCTCATTATAGCTGTGGTGGAATTAAAACTGATGAGTGGGGAAGAAGTTCCATTAATAATTTATATGCCTGCGGCGAATGTGCATCCACCGGTTTGCACGGCGCAAATCGCTTAGCCAGTAATTCATTGCTGGAAGGGATGGTTTTTGCGCATCGTTGTTTTGTGGATGCAGCAGAAAGAATAAAAAATATTTCATTCAGGAATGATATTCCTGACTGGAATGAAGCAGGAACAACAAAACCCCGTGAGATGATTCTTATAACTCAAAGCCTGAAAGAGCTTCAATTGATCATGAGTGATTATGTGGGTATTGTTCGTAATGATGTTCGTTTGCAACGGGCCAGCCGCCGGCTTGATTTGCTTTGGGAAGAAACTGAACAGTTATATGAAAGCACTTCATTGTCTCCGCAATTGCTGGAGTTGAGAAATATGATCACCGTTGGTTACCTGATTGTAAAAGGTGCCAGTTTCCGCAAAGAAAGCCGCGGTTTACATTTCAATACTGATTATCCAGGTAAGAGTGAGCTTGTGCAGAATATTGTTCTTTAATTTTCTTTAGCCGGCATTTGGAACTCTATTCAACATTGGTTGTGTCACACTCTTGTACGTTCTTATCTTTGCTCACCATGTACTATATTGTTTTCAGTTTCGTTTACCTGATATCACTTTTACCACTCAGAATTTTATATCTTTTATCAGACCTTGTTTATTTTTTCATTTATTATGTTTTTGGCTACCGGAAAGATGTTGTCATGAAAAATCTCCGGAACAGTTTTCCCGAAAAAACTGAAGTACAGTTAAAAACAATTGCCCGGAAGTTTTACAGAAATTTTATGGATAACTGGATTGAGACCATTAAACTTATTTCAATCAGCAAAGAAGCTTTAAACAAACGAATAAGCGGAAACTTTGATGTATTCAGGCAGTTATATGAAACAGGTAAATCTGTACAAGTGAACCTGGGTCATTTTTTCAATTGGGAAATCATGACCTTGTATACAGGCATTCAGCAGCCCTTCACTTTTCTAACAGTATACCTGCCACAAAACAATAAAATAACAGATCGCTTGCTTCAATTCATACGGGGACGTTGGGGAAATCCCCAGCTACCTGCGAAGGATATTACCAGGGCAATTATTCCATGGAGAAAAAAGCAATACTTACTGGCATTAGGCGCTGATCAGAGCCCGGCTAATAGAGATAATGTCTATTGGCTATATTTTCTTCATCAACCCGCAGCATTTGTAAAAGGCCCGGAAAAATTTGCCCGTTTTCAGAATATTCCTGTAGTGATGATGACTACTACCCGCCCAAAACGCGGGCATTATCATTTTGATTATTTCCTGCTGGCCAATGACCCAAAAAGTTTACCGGATGGTGAACTGATCCGCCGCTATGTTCAGCATCTGGAAAAAAATATTTGTGAGCAACCTGAAATTTATCTTTGGAGCCACCGGCGCTGGAAACATTCCTGGAAGCCGGAGTATAAAGATTTGTGGGTTGATCATATTCAAATGCCATAGCAGAGCACCTAATGCTATAAATTAGTATTATGTATTATTTTATTTACGGGTTTCTTTACCTTATCTCATTATTACCATTAAGATTTCTTTATTTATTCAGCGATGCTGTTTATGGCTTTGTTTATTATATACTGGGATATAGGAAAAAAGTGGTAATAAGCAATTTGAAAATTGCTTTTCCGGGTAAAACAGAAGCAGAAAGAATCAGTATTGCAAAAAAATTCTATCACAATCTTATTGATATGTTTATTGAGACCATTAAGATGGTTTCTGTATCGGATAAGGTTCTTGAAAAAAGATTTACTGCCAATTGGGAACTGATAAATTCCATTTATCAAAGTGGTAAAAGTGTACAATTGCATGTTGGGCATAATTTTAACTGGGAATGGGGTAATATGGTATTGACAAAGAATACTGTTTTTAAATTGCTGGCTGTTTACATGCCATTTACAAATAAAATAATTGAACGGTTGTTTTACAAATTACGTACCCGCAACGGTGCCATTTTTTTGCGGGCTACACATATGAAAGAGGATTTTCTTTCCTATAAAAATTCACAATATGTCCTTGGCCTGGTTGCCGATCAGAACCCTGGAGATCCCTATCATGCCTGGTGGTTTAATTTTTTTGGCAAGCCAACACCTTTTTTACAAGGTCCCGCCAGAGCCGCCATTTCCAATGATACGGCAGTTGTATTTGCATTCATCCATAAACCCCGCCGGGGTTATTATCATGCAGTTTTTACACTTGCTGCAGAAAATGCCCGGTTTTTCACAGAACAGGAGCTTACCCAAAAATTTGTATCATATATAGAAGAAGTGATAAAGAAATATCCGGACATGTGGCTCTGGAGTCATCGAAGATGGAAGCATGAATGGAAACCGGAATATGGCCAGGTCATAAATTAGAGAGGCTCCTGTAAAAACAGGAGCCGTATCTATGTACCAAAAAACAGTACATGAGAAAACTGATTTTATTTTTT